>JAPLML010000517.1 GCA_026387055.1 Planctomycetota bacterium
TGCACCGCCCGGCCACGACGAGGCCGTCGAGCTTCTCCGGCAGGAGCGCGCGGTACGGCACGTCGTGGATCTTCATCTTCTCAAACCGCACGAAGCCGATGTCCAGAAAACCGCTCCGCCACGCGATCGCGTCCTCGAACGTGCGGCCCGCCAGGGCGTCTTCCTCGGTGAGGACGTAGAGCCCCTTGACGCGGCGCGTCTCGCGGACGCCCACCTGCGGCCCCGTGCCGATAAGCTCGAGGTCCTTGAGCGCCTCGCCGCCGAACTCGCGCATGGCCTGGGCCATCTGGACCGCCTGGCGGCGGCTGAGGGCCTCGGCCCGGGTGCGCTCAAAGGGGTCGGTGGCGTCGAACTGCCCGAGGTCGCGCGTTCCCGCATGATTGATATAGAAGCATGTCTCTGAGTTGGCGACGCCGTCCAGGCCCCAGCCCTTGGGGATGAGCGGGTACTTCTCGCGGCCGCGCCGGGCCACCTCGCCCAGGTTTGCCCGCTGCACCTGGTCCTTGGTGACGTTGGTCACGCTCAGGCAGAGGGTCATGGGGGAGAGGGCGCCGGCCTCTTTCATCGTCTCGGCGCCGGCGAAGCAGGCCACGTCGGCGTCGCCGGTCGAGTCGACCACGGCCTTCGCGCGGATCGTGGCCAGGCCCTGCTTGGTCGCCACCACCACGCCGGCGAGGCGGCCGTTCTCCACTACCGCGTCGACCGCCCGCGTGTGGACGAGGTACTTGCAGCCGGCCTCGTCGAGGGCGTCGAGCACGGCCACCTTCAGGTAGTCCACGTTGCACCAGATCTGGTGCTCGCCGATACGCACGGCCTCGTTGCCGAGGGCCTGGAGTTTGGCAATCACGAGTTCGTGGACCTTGGACCGCGGCTTGCCGCCGGGGCGGACCTGGTTGATCGGCATGCCGAGGCACCACGCGGCCACGCCGCCGAAGAAGGAGTGGTTCTCAATGAGGAGCGTCCTGGCGCCCTTTCGGGCCGCCGCAAGGGCCGCGCCGATTCCGGCCGGTCCGCCGCCGACGACGAGGACGTCCGCCTGCGCGCCGTCGAGCGTGGAGCGGACGGGGAGCGGCCTGGCCTCCTTCGCCCCCTCGCCGGCCGCAAGCGCCGGCCGTATTGAGAGCGCGGCGGCCCCCAGACTCACGGTCTTCAGAAACGTGCGGCGTTGGCTTCGGCGCGTGGCCATGGCTTCTGACTCCTTGATCGCATGGCGCGGCGGGTCAGGAGACCCGCCGCGCACGGGGTCAATCTGTGGCGCAGGCCGCCTGCGTGTTACCGCCGAAGCCGGACCACGACGTACGGCGACTCCTTGTTGAGGTCGGGCCAGAGGCGGCCGTTGCCACGATTGTCCATGACTTCAATGAAATACATGAAGTCCCACTGGGCGTCAACGTGCTCGGCGGGGACTTCCGCCTGGTAGACGTTCTTCTCGGCGGCCGGCGCCATGGCGAGCGTGCGGTAATCCTGGAACTGCGTGACGCTGCGGTACCGCAGCCGCACCCACTTCACGCCCGAGGGATCGGTCACCGTGGCGGTGATGGTGAGGGGCTTGGCGGCCGGGGCAGTCGCGATGGGCGTGTGCCGAACTTCCGGCGGCTCCCTGTCGCCCGTGGCGGCGGCGGGTGGGATCTTTGCGGCGGGCGCTGTCGGCTTGAGGTCTTTCCGCTGTTGCTCGAGGGTGCCCAGGCCCTTCTTCAGGGCCGCGAGCTCGTCCTTCCAGTGGCCCGACAGGCCGGCGCTCGGGCGGCCGAAGGCGAGGTCGTCGTTGTACACGTCGCCGGCCGCCTTGACGAGGGCTTCCCACGCCTCGATGGCCTGCTTCTCGTGGCCGATGGCCTCGTCGAGGGCGCTTGCGTCGTTGGTGCGCGTGAAGAAGGCGTAGGCGAGGCCCGCGGGGATCCGGCGCGAGTGGTACAGCGCCAGGTTCGCCATGATCCTGAGATCGACCATCGTGGAATCGAACTCCTTGCCGCGCTTGGCGCCAATCCGCTTCTCGGCCTCGGCCGCCGCCTC
Source organism: Planctomycetota bacterium (assembly GCA_026387055.1). Lineage (GTDB taxonomy): Bacteria > Planctomycetota > Phycisphaerae > FEN-1346 > FEN-1346 > JAPLML01. The sequence goes on from JAPLML010000517.1 coordinate 2,014, forward strand.
GAAGACGTCCGCCGAGGCGCGGGCGAGCCAGCGGCTGGTCTCTTCGGGATGGACCTTGGCCGACTCCTCGCCCTCCAGGCGGCACCGCGCCGCCTCGCTGAAGCTGAGGAACTGCTCGGTGTCGCCCGTCCCGGCCTTGGCGTAGCCGGGGAGGTCCTCCCACCGCTGCTTCTCGGCCCAGCCGCGCGTCATGGGGAACCGGTGGTAGGGGAAGATCGCCGCCATGATGCGCGGCAGGACCTGGCTGGCGCGGTGGAGGCCGCGCTCGATGAACGGCGCGGCGTCCGCGCCGAACCGCTTCTGGGACTCTCGCTGCCACACCTCCGGCGGCGTCGCGGGACTGTACCCCACGCGGCCCCAGACCTGGTAGAAGTGCCAGTACCGCTCGAACTCGTAATCGTAGTACCGGTACGGCGGCCGCAGCAGGTCGAACGGCTTGGCGTCGTGCGGATGGTCCTGCATCTTCGTGGCGAGCATCTCGTTGACCTCGAAGCCGTCGCCGCCGTAGAGGTGCGTGCTCTCGCCGAAGCGCCGCACGTAGTCCGGGTCGGCCCAGAGGAGGACCCGCGCGGTGCCGCCGTTCCACCGCCGCCAGTGCGTCTTGTATCTCGGGGGATACCGCAGGAGATCCGCGTAGCCGTGGCGGCGGTCGTGCTGGTTCTCTCGGGGGATGTGCGTGGGGTGGAAGGGCATGCCCATCTGCTCGGCCCAGTACTTGGTGGTGATGCGGAACCGCAGGCCCTTGGCCACGGCCATGTCGATGACGGAATCGGGGAGGCCCTTGGCCCGCAGGTCGCAGCGGAGAGGGGCGCCCGACGCCTTGACCACGTCGAAGACGTCCCCCCAGAACGCCTCCATCTCGCCCGGCTTCAGGCCCGACTCGTCGTGCATGCGGAACTGGACGGCGTCGAGGTGGGGCACGAGGCGCAGCAGCTTCGCCAGGGCTGTCTTCGTGAACGGCCGCAGGTTCTCGGCGGTCACGCCCCACACGAGGCCGGGCGTGGGCCGCTTCGCGTACTCGGTCGGCCCCTGGACGCCGCCGCGGTAGATATGGTCCCAGATGCCGAGGGTGAAGTTGAGGCCCCGCTCGTGCGCCATCTGGATCAGGCGGTTCAGGGCAGCCAGGTACCGCTTCTGCTGGTCGGCAGCGATGCCCACGACGCGAACGTCGGGGAACCCCTCGGTGTCGAAGAAGTACGGGTAGGGCGGGGAGAGGTAGCCCCAGTTCTCATAACCCAATATCAACACGAACGTGTTGAAGCGGTCGGCCGCCAGCATGTCGAGGTAGCGGGCCCAGTAGGCCTCGTCGAAGAAGCGGCTCTCGAAGGTCGCCTGGTGGAAGGTGTAGACCGAGAGGGCCCGCTCGGCGACGGCGGGCTGCTCGGCGGTGTTTTTCACCTCGCTCAGGGGCCGGGCCGGGTCCTCGGCCCAGCCGACGCGGTCGGCCACGTCGAGCAAGGCGTACATGAGGCCGCGATCGTCCGACCCGGCGACCACGAGGGCGGGCTTGCCGGCGACCTGCACGTGATGCACCGCCAGCGCTTCGGGCCCCGCGGGCGCCAAGACGCCGGCGGATTTCAGGAGCTCCGCGGCCGGCCCGGCGCCGGAAGCGAGGCCGGCGACGATCAGGATCCCGCCCTTGGCGGCGGCCGGCGCGGCGGCGTGGTCGACCTCGATCTTCCGGGCGCCGAGCGCCGCCGCAAGTTTCGTCAGCCCGTGCGCGGCGGCCGGGCCGGGGCTGGGGACGGATACCAGCGACACGGTCAC
>JAPLML010000414.1 GCA_026387055.1 Planctomycetota bacterium
CAGGCGGCGTTCCGCAGGTTCAACTACCTGAAGTACAAGGCCGCCAAGATCCGCGAGCGCGTCAAGGCCGGCAAGAGCCCCAGGGTCGAAGACATCGGCGAAATCGAACGACTGATGGACGAGGCCAACCGCGTCAAGAACCGCATCATCCAATCGAACCTGCGGCTGGTGGTGAACATCGCCAAGCGGCACGTGGGGCCGCAGTCCAATTTCTTCGAGTTGATCTCCGACGGCAACATGAGCCTCATGCGGGCCGTCGATAAGTTCGATTACACGCGGGGGTTCAAGTTCTCGACGTACGCCTCGTGGGCGATCATGAAGAACTTCGCCCGCAGCGTCCCGCAGGAAGGCGCCCGCCGCGACCGCTTCATGACCGGCCGCGACGAGCTCCTGGAGATGAGCCAGAACCTGAGGTTCGAGGGCGACGAGCCGTACCGCGAGCCCGACATTTCTGTGCGGCAGAGCATCGAGAAGGTGCTCGACCAGCTCTCGGTGCGCGAGCGCGAGATCGTGATGCGCCGCTTCGGCCTGGGCGAGCAGCCCGGCCCGCAGACGCTGGAGGAAGTGGGCAAACACTTCGGCGTCACGAAGGAACGCATCCGCCAGATCGAGACCCGCGCCCTCGGCAAGCTCCGCGGCCTCCTCAGCCCCGAAGCCCTCGAAGAAGTCCTCAGTTAGTGCTTGAGCATCATATCGCGCGGCGAGTCTCCCGTCCCGCCGCGCTTGTGCTTTTTCCGGCCAGGATGGGGCACTTCCTCAGCACCTTCGCAGCCCTGCCATGGGCGTTTCGGCGTAGCCACGGGGCGCAAGCCCGTGGTGGCCGGGGTCGCCTGAAATGCCTTCTGTTACTCGTCCAGCAGGTGGCCCAGTTTGTTGCGCTTGGTGTCGAGGTAGCGCGCGTTGAACTCGTTCGCCTCGATGACGAGCGGCACGCGCTCGACGATGTGCAGGTCGAAGCCGTCGAGGGCCACGATCTTGCGCGGGTTGTTGGTCATCAGGCGGACCTTCCGGACGCCGAGGTCGGCCATGATCTGGGCGCCGATGCCGTAGTCCCTGAGGTCCGGCTTGAAGCCGAGCCGCTCGTTCGCCTCCACCGTGTCCAGACCCTCTTCTTGCTGGAGGCGGTACGCGCGGATCTTGTTCGTGAGGCCGATGCCCCGGCCTTCCTGCCGCATGTAGATGATCACCCCACGACCTTCCTGCGCCACGCGGGCCATGGCGGTCTGAAGCTGCTGGCCGCAGTCGCACAGGAGGCTGCCGAAGACGTCGCCCGTCAGGCACTCCGAATGAATCCGCACGAGGATCGCGTCTTCCTGAAGGGATGCGTTGCCGTCGGGCCCCGGCAGGCCAATGCCGCCCAGCGTCAGGGCGATGTGCGGGATGGGGTCGACGATGCTCTCGTACACCAGCAGGTCGAACGTGCCGTGCCGCGTGGGCAGTTTGGCCTGCACGACGCGGCGCACCAGGCGCTCCTTGCGATGGCGGAACTCGATGATCTGGGCGACAGAGCAGATCTTGAGGGCGTGCTCCCGGCAGAACTCCAGGAGGTCCGGCAGGCGGGCCATCGTGCCGTCGGGCTTCATGATCTCGCAGATGACGCCGGCGGGCTTCAGGCCGGCCAGGCGCGCCAGGTCGACGGCCCCCTCGGTCTGCCCGGCTCGGACCAGCACGCCGCCTTCGCGGGCGCGGATCGGGAAGACGTGCCCCGGCCGCGCGAGGTTCTGAGGCTGTGTGCCCTCGGCGATGGCCAGGAGGATCGTTCGGGCCCGGTCGGCGGCGCTGATACCCGTCGTGATGCCGCTTTGCGCGTCGATCGACACCGTGAACGCCGTGCCGAACGCGGTGGTGTTGTCGGGCGTCTGCGGCGGGAGGTTCAGGCGTAGGACGAACTCCGGCGCCAGCGGCAGGCAGACGAGGCCGCGCCCGTGGGCGGCCATGAAGTTGATGATCTCGGGCGTAACCTTCTCGGCGGCGCAGACCAAGTCCCCCTCGTTTTCGCGCTGCTCGTCGTCCACAAGGACGATCATCCGGCCGCGCCGCAACTCCTCAAGGATCTCGGGGATAGGGCTGAACGCGATGTCCATGGCGTTTCATGGTAGCGTGCGGGAGGGCGGGAATCAAGCCGCGGGGAGGCTGCGTCGCGTGCCACGGGCTGCTTGCCAGCCCGTGGTTGACCATGCTGTTCTTCCTTATGGTGTGGCCTTGTCTTTCACGTGCCACGGGCTGCTTGTCAGCCCGTGGTTGACCATGCTGTTCTTCCTTATGGTGTGGCCTTGTCTTTCGCGTGCCACGGGCTGCTTGCCAGCCCGTGATGCTTGCCGTCGCGACCCGTCTGTCCTCTGACTCGTCTTTCACGTGCCACGGGCTGCTTGTCAGACCGTGGTTGACCATGCCGTTCTTCCTTCTTGCGTTTCGGTTATCCGTTCAGCAAGATACTCCACATGAGCTTCCCCGGGAAAACCTGCATCCGGTACAATGAGCCCGGCCATGCCCACGCGCTGACCTTCTCCTGCGTGGACCGCCAACCGCTTCTGGCCAACGATGCCGCGGCGCGCCTCTTCATTGAGGCCTTGGCGGCCGCGAGGTCGCGGCATCATTTTGACATCTGGGCCTACGTCGTGATGCCTGAACACGTTCACCTTCTGATCTGGCCGCGGGAACTCGACTACTCCGTTTCGGTGATCCTTAGGGCCATCAAGCAGCCGATGTCGTTCAGGGCGAAGGCAAGGGGATTGTGCCGAGGGGAACACTTCTGGCTGCAAGGCGGCGGCTTCGACCGGAATCTTCCGGCGGACGCCGCCGTGCATGCCGAGATTGATTACATGCATGCCAATCCGGTGCGCCGCGGTCTCTGCAAGTCGCCCACGGACTGGCGCTACTCGAGTGCCGGCTTCTGGGCTGGCATGCGCGAAGTCCCGCTTGAGATGGACAGGACGTTGCCTCCCAGAGACTATTAGGAAGAACGGCCCTCTCAACCACGGGCTGACAAGCAGCCCGTGGCACATGAAAGACAAGGCCACGCCATAGGGAAGAACGGCCCTCTCAACCACGGGCTGGCAAGCAGCCCGTGGCACATGAAAGACAAGGCCACGCCATAGGGAAGAACGGCATGCTCAACCACGGGCTGGCAAGCAGCCCGTGGCACGTGAAGGACAAGGCCACGCCATAAGGAAGAACGGCCCTCTCAACCACGGGCTGGAAAGCAGCCCGTGG
>JAPLML010000512.1 GCA_026387055.1 Planctomycetota bacterium
TCGGTCTCGCCTTTCGGCGTCCTGCTCCCGCCGTTCTTCTTGCCAATCCGCAATCCGCAATCTGCAATCTGAAATCTACAATCTGCAATTGATTGGCTCGTGGCGGCTGTTCACCGCCCTTCGCCCTTCGGGTAGACGAGCAGCCTGGCGGCCTTGGGGGCGCGGGGGGCGATCTCGACCACGTTCTCGCCGGGTTTGAGGCGGTCGGTGACCTCCAGGCGGCAGGGGCCGCCGAGGAAACCGCCGGCGAATGCCCCGTTGACGGCCACGCTCGCGCAATCGTCGGGCAGGCCCTCCAGAACGAGAACCATGCGGCACTTCGCGAGATCCAGGTCGGCCGGGAGGGTGCACCGGCCGCGGAAGAGGTTGGCGATAATCGGGGCGGCGGTGCCCGTGAGGTCCCCCCACGGGGCTTCGCCGAACGCGGCAATCTTGCGGGCGGCGGGCCAGGCCTTGGCGTCGAGCGCCGCCTCTCGCCAGCCGGGCTGCTCGCGGTTGGCGGCCTTCCAGGTCTCGTCGATGCATCCGGCGGCGGGCGGGCCGTCTTCCAGGTCGATGCGGAACCTGCCGATGAGTCCCGCCGGACTGGGCTTGTCGGTGGTGTTGGTGGCGGCGATGGCCAGGACGTTGCGTCCGGGGGTGAGGTGCTTGGCGAAGTCCACGTCGGCGGGGGTTCGCCAGGAATCGCCGGACCCGTCGCTGCGGCCGGTCTCCTTGCCGTTCACGAAGAGCACGAACTCGTTGTCGGCCGAGAGGAGGAACCGGGCCTGCCTGATCTTCGCGGCGGCGGGCAGGGTCACCTCGTGGCGGAAGTACCGCGTGGCGGGCGGGGCGGAAGTGCGCGGGTCGCCCTCGGGGAACCAGACCCAGGGGCATCCCGCCAGGGTCAGCTTCTCGGCGGGCTTGGCGGCGGGGGTGCCGGGCGGATGGTCCCGCGTTACCGCGATGGCCCCGCGGACGGGGTCGCCGAGGGCCTCAATCCGCGGCGGGCGAGGCCGGGCCTCGGCAGCGAACACGAGGAGGGCGCTCTCGTTGGGCTCGAAGGTAAGCTCGAATTCCGCGGCATCTTCGGCGACGCGCTTGTGCGGAATCGGGGACAGCTCGTTGCGCATGGCGTCCCAGCGTTCGGGCACGCCCTTGGCGGCGGCGCGGAACTTGAGGCGTCGGGCCTCGCCCTGGTGGTTCTGGTTGCAGACGAGGAAGACGTCGCGGTCGCTCTTGGCGCGGTGGAGCACGTGGACCGCGTTGTCGGTCTTGCCCTGGAGGACCTCCAGCGTGGGGTGCACGCCGGCGTCTTCGGCGAGCACCTTCCGGATCTCGTCGGGCGTGGGCTTTTCGGGCAGAAGGTACGAGCGGCCGCCGGCGGCGTTGGTCTTGCGGACCGCCAAGCCCGGGGCCCTGCCCTGCCCCCAGACGGCGTCGGCGAGGGCGGCGATCTCGGAGGCGGTCTTGCCGAGCGTCGCGGATTTCGACGGCAGGAACCCGTAGCCGACCACGACGCCGCCGGCGTCGAAGAACTCCTTCACCTTCGCCAGCGTGGCGTGAGGGATCACCTCGACCGGCGGGACGATGAGGATGCGGAACCGCTCGGCGCGAAGCCGGAGCTCTCGGCCGGCGACCGTTGCGTCGCGCTCGAAGACCTCGTACGGCATCCAGTCGCAATCGAAGAGGGCGTCCTGGAGGGCGGTGGTCATGTCCTCGGGCGTGACGAACTTGCCGACGTGGGCACTGTTGCCGACGAAGAGCAGCGCCACCGGGCAGACGTGCCGCCCGCCGGTCAGGAGGAGGCTGAGGCGGTTGTTATAGTCCGACCAGACGCGGTACAGCGGCCAGCGCGGCTCGGCCTGGTCGGCGTAGAAATAGGGCGGGCAGTCGGTGTCATTCGGGGCCTTGGGATTGATCGAGTGCGGGACCATGAAGTTGATGCCGCGCACCTGGTGCTGGTCGGCCAGCCACTTCATCTCGGGGTAGGTGCTATGCTGGCCGTACGCGACGAAGACCTCGCTGAAGGCAATGTCATCAGTCTTGTTGTACATATGCGAGATGGAGCTGCCGAGCTTGGGCGTCTGGTAGATGTCCTTGGGCCGCTGGCCGGGGTACATCTGCTGGCACACGAGGTCGATGCCGCCCATGTCGCTGTATTTCTGGAGGTCGAACATGTTGCCGGCGCAGACGTCGCGGTTGAGGTAGAGGAAGCCGTGTTCGAGGAAGTGGCCCATCGAGAGCACGTTATGGTCGCGGCACCACCGCGTCGTGGCGCCGTACATCGTGCGTCCCCAGGCCTCGCTGAAGGCGTCCTGGTAGGCGTAGCGGGCGGCGGGCTGCTCGTCGCCGGCGAGCTGGAACTTCCACGCCACGTAGGCCTTCTTCCAGTCCGCGCGGCGCTGTGCGAGGACCTTGGGGACCTCGGTGCCCCAGTCGCCGCGGGTCTCGGGCTCGTCGTAGAAGTAGCCGACGATCGTCTTGCCGAAGTCGTCCTTGAAGCGGTCGTAGTGCGGCTGGTAGACGGTCTTGATGAACCAGTCGACGGCGTCCTGGCTGGCGCCGTCGACGAGGATCGGCCGGTGGGCGGCGTGCTTCCACGCGAACTTCATGATCTTCCAGTTTCCGGCGGGGACGTCCCAGGCGAGCGTGCCGCCCCGGATGGAGCCGGCCAGGTCGACGAGGCTGTCGGCGTCGATGCCGCCCGCGACCTCGCGTCCGGCGACGGCGGCCAGGAAGCCCGCGCCGCCGAGGCCCGCCTCGGTGAAGCGTTTCGGCCCTTCGACGGCGGTGGCGGCGGCCTCGAGGCGCTTGCTCGCGTAGGCCTGGGGCACCTTGCCGCCGACCATCTGGCTCGGCCACCACTTCTCGTCGAAGATCCACATCGTCAGGCCGTTCTTCTTGGCGGCCTGGAGACATATATCAAGATCTCTGTACCACGTCGGGCCCAGCCAGTCGGTGTGGGGGCGCGACTCGGCGCAGAAGCTGCCGTTCGAGCCCTCGGCCACCTTGCCGACGTAGAGCTCCAGCCGCTCGCGCGTCTCGTTGCCGTGGAGCCAGAAGAGCGGGCAGGTGAGGCGGCGGGCCTCCATCGGCACCTCGACGAACTGTTTTTCGAGCGTCGGCCAGGACGGCTCGGTCGCCGCCGGCGCCGGCGGCCCGGAAACGGCCAGAAAGCACGCCGCTACTACGAGAATCACGGCCGCGTGACGCATGTCGCCCTCCGCGAAGAAAAATCCGGTTCGATTTCACTTGTCGCTGCCGATGCGCGTGAGTCCAGCATATCCGTTAGGGCCGCGTTTTCAAGGGTTTACGACGATCGCCCCCGGGGCCGCCCCTTTCTCCACAGGCTTTGCACAAGTTCCGTGGTGTTGTGAGAAGCGAGATTTCCGGCCGCGCGGCCAGCGCCTAACTTCGTGTCTTGCGGCGGGTTCCGCGCGTGGCGCTGAACCCTCATCAATCCTTAGCAAAAGATTTTCGCGTTCTGCGCTTGACACCCACACTAGCATGCAGGGGTCGTCGAGCAACCACTGAGGCGCATCGGATGCCGCTCGGCGATGGTTCGTGGGGAACCGATTTCACGCGTTGCGCCAGGCACGGGGTTCTTCGTGGCGCCGCTTCAGGATACACAAATAGAGTCGCTCGTGACCAGTCTTCGCAGCGCCGTCGGGGCGCAGCGATGGCGGGTCTGGTTCGACGGAGCCACCGACTTCCACGTCACTCCCGACGGCCTGACGGTCGGCGTGGCCAATCTCTTCATCAGCGATTACCTGAAGAGCCATTTTGCGGCCCCCCTGGCCGCCGCGACCCAGCAGGCGTTCGGCCGCGACTTGCCCATTACGTACCACGTGCAGCCGGACCTTTTCCAGAAGCGCCGGGCGGAGAACCTGGCCGGCGAGGCCGAGGCCATGGAGCGCCTGGGCGTGCCCGTCCGGCCGGCGCCGAAGCCGTCGCCGCGGCCCGCGCCGGAGTCGCGCCCGCTCTTTACGCTCGACAACTTCGTGGTCGGGCCGTGCAACCAGATGGCCTACGCCGCCGCCGTCTCGGCCACCACGGCCCCGGGCCGCGAGTTCCATCCCCTGTTCATGCACGGCAGTTGCGGCGTCGGTAAGACGCACCTGCTTCACGGGATCCTCCACGTCCTGCGCCGGCGGGCCAACCTCCAGGTGGCGTGCCTCTCGGCCGAGCAGTTCACGAACCAGTTCATCGCCGCCATGAAGTCGGGAAGCCTTGACGTCTTCCGCTACCGTTACCGGCGCATGGACGTCCTGGCGATCGACGACGTCCACTTCCTCTCGGGCAAGCCCGGCACGCAAGAGGAGTTCCTGCACACCTTCAACGAGTTCGACGGCCAGGGGCGGCTGGTGATTCTGGCGTCGGATTCGGCGCCGCGGGAGATCGAGGCGATCCAGGACCGGCTCGTGAGCCGCTTCGTCGCGGGCCTCGTGGTCAAGCTTCTGTCGCCGGATAACGCCACCCGGCGGCGGATCCTCGAAGCCAAGGCCGTCCAGATGGGCCGCCCCCTGCCGACGGACGTCCTCAACTTCGTGGCCGACCGCGTGACAGGGAGCGTGCGGGACCTGGAAGGCGCCCTGACGCGGCTCATCGCCTTCGCCGCCCTGCTGAAGCAGCCGATGACGCTGGAGCTCGCGCGGCAGTCGCTGGCCGACTTCGCCGTCTCGGCCCCACGCCGGACCGGCCTGGGGGAGGTCGAGGAGGCCGTGAGCGCGTTCTTCGGCGTGACGGTATCCGACATTCACAGCGACCGCAAGTCGCACCCGATCTCCCTCGCGCGGCAGGCCACGATGGTGCTGGCGCGGGAACTGACGCCCTTGAGTTTCGCCGAGATCGCCCGCCACCTGGGGGGCAAGAACCACACCACCGTCCTGGCCGCCTGCAAAAAATGGCAGACGCTGGTCCGCACCGGCGCCGAGGTCCACTGGTCCGACCGGACCGACCGCCGCACCATGACCGCCGAGGGGCTGCTGGCACACCTGAGGGAGCGGGTACAGAGGTAGGGTGCGTGCTCTGCACGCGTATGTGTTTAGCGAGTGTGCCATTGTCCCGACACCAGTTGTGGCACGGCCGGCTTGTCCGGCCGTGGTAGAGCGCCGGCCACATTCCCCACGGCCGGACTAGCCGGCCGTGCCACACCTGCCGGGGTACGTTAAAAGCAATTAACGGTTGATCCTGGTATCGGGCAATGCCTGCTGCACCACCTTGACGCCGGCGTCTGTGGTCTGGGTGCCGCCGAGCCAGAGGTCCCGAGGGCCTTGAGTTCCCCGAGCTCCTTGAGGCCGGCGTCCGTGATCCCGGTGCCGCTGAGGTAGAGTCGTTGCAGGCCCTTGAGTTCCCGGAGTTCCTTCAGGCCAGCGTCCGTGATCCGGGTATTGGCGAGGTCGAGTTCCTGCAACCCCCGGAGTTCCCTGAGTGCCTTCAGGCCGGCGTCCGCCACCTGGGTGCTGCCGAGGCCGAGCGTCTGCAATCCCTTGAGTCCCCTGAGTTCCCTCAGGCCCGTGTCCGTGATCCTGGTGCTGCCGAGCTGGAGGGTTTGCAGGCCCTTAAGCTCCTTGAGCTCCTTCAGGCCGGCGTCCGTGACCCGGGTGGCGGTGAGGGTGAGGACCCGCAGGCCCGTCAGTTCCTTGAGGTCCTTCAGGCCGGCGTCCGTGGTCGTGGTGCCGCCAAGGTCGAGCCTCTGCAAGCCCTTGAGCTCCCTGAGTTCGCTCAGGCCGGCGTCGGTGATCTTCATGCCGCCGAGGTAGATCGCGCGCAGCCCCTTCACTTCCTTGAGTTCCTTCAGGCCGGCGTCCGTGATCTCCGGGCAGTGCAGATCGAGTTCCTGCAAACCCGTGAGGTTCCGGAGCTCCTTGAGGCCGGCGTCGGTGATGCGGGTTCCGGCGAGGTTGAGCGTCCGCAAGGCTTTGAGTTCCTGGAGCTCCTTCAGGCCGGCGTCCGTGATCCGGGTGTCGGCGAGACTGAGCATCTGCAATCCCTTGAGTTCCCCGAGTGCTTTCAGGCCGGCATCCGTGACCGTGTTGCCGCTGAGGTTGAGCGTCTGAAGGTCCGTAAGCTCCTTGAGGTCCCTCAGGCCGACGTCCGTGGTGCCGGTGCGGGCGAGATCAAGCTCCTGGAGGGCTTTGAGTTCCTTGAGGTCTCTCAGGCCGGCCCCGGTGATGCCGGTGCCGCCGAGACAGAGCTTTTGGAGGGCTTTGAGTTCCCCAAGCTCCTTGAGGCCGGCGTCGGTGAGCTTGGTGTCGGCGAGATTGAGCGTCCGCAGACCCGCCAATCCCTTCAGTTCCTTCAGGCCCGCGTCTGTGATCCTGGTGCCACCGAGCAAGAGCGTGTGCAGGACCGTGCACTCCTTGACGTCCTTCAAATCGGCGTCGGTGATCCGGGTGTCATCGAGGTCGACCGCGACCACAGGGCGGCCACGGACCGCGTCGTCTCGCGTGACCCTGCCGCCCAGGGCACGGATGGCGTTGGCCGCCTTCTCTTCGGGGTCGGGCGGCGCCTGGCACGACGCACACAGACACGCGACGAGCGGCCACAGCAGGGCAAGGTAACGCGGCATGGCGCTGTCTCCGAAAGCGGACGCGGTTCGCTTGCCCATCCGCCTGGCACCGGCGGCACATCTCAGGGGGATGCTACTCGTTCCGGCGGCGCGCGGCAAGGCGCCGGTGCGCGGATGACCTGCCCGGTTCCGACCGCTCTTGGCGCTCGCCTCATGGCTCGATCGGGATTTCAGGGGGAATCAAACGTTTCTGGCGCAGCATTCTGGCGCCTTCACCCACCAGGCGCAGGTACCAGTCGCTGGGCAGTCCTTCGTAACCGACGAAGTGGCCCTGGGTGGGGGGAGCACTGGTCACCTTGAAAACGGCCGTGCCCTCGTCGACCTCGTCGAACATCGCCACGTAGACCGAATCCACGCCAAGCTTCGCCAGTTCGTGGAACTGCTCCCAGAGGAACCGGCCGCGGCGGCGGGGGATGAGGGTGGCGCCGGCGGGCTTCTGCTGGAGATTGTCCCAGCTGAACCCCGGATAGACGACCGGCAGCCACAGTCCCCCGCGGCGCTCGAACTCCCGCTTGTCGTCGGCCCAGTAGCTCATGGATGCATGCACATTGCCCGAGGAATCCTTGACGTAGTTGCCCACGTTCCACGGGGCGTAGGCGTCGAAGCGGCGGTAGAAGTCCTGCCACGTCGGATCGGGATTGCGCCGCCAGTTCCAGTCGCCGCCGCCCACCAGGAAGGCCGCGTAGGGTCCCGGCGCCTTGAAGAAGTCGATGAGCCTGTTGGCCAGATCCGCCGTCATCCGGTTGTGCTCGTTGTTCCAGTAGAAGCCCCAGATCTCGACGACCGGCCGGCCGCCCTGGTGCAGGTAGCGCGGGTCCTCGGTAACCTTCTCATCGACCATCTTGCGCCAGTCGCCGGTCAGCACATCGAAGACGCGGTCCGTCGGCATGGCGGCAATATCGTAGCAGAGGGCCCAGACGCGGCCGGTCTTCCGTGCCGCGCCGCGGACATGGTTGAGCACGCTCAGGCGGGAGGGATAACGCGGCGGCTGGGTTCCGCCGGGCAGGTCAACCAGGAAGTGCTGCAGCCACGCTCCGTCGATGCCGTAATCGCGCATCCACTCGAAGTGCCGCCGCACCGTCGCCGCGTTGTCGGAGCTGAAGAGGTACGCCTGGCGGCCATCGGCGTGGGTGAACCCCGGAACCGCAAAACGCTCCTGGGCGGTGTAGTCGCTCATGTCAGGCCACATCTCAAAGACGAGCAGGTTCGGGGCGATGCGCTTGGAGTCGCGACTCCAGTGAATCCAGCCCATGTCGGCGGCGTCCCCCGGACAGCGAAACCAGCCCTGGTAACCGCACATCACCTTTCCCCTCAGCGACGTGGCCTCCACGGTGTCCGTGGTGGCGACCTCGGCGGCGCTCGAGGTAAGCGCTGCCAGCAGGGCAAGGACGGGACAGAGGAGGCTCTTCATCCGAGACATTCCCATCTGGGCTCTGCCCACAACCGTCGTGGACCATTCCTCGGGCATTTTAGCCGGGGCGCACGCACCCGCCAGTGGAATCCACCTCCCAAGCTCCTGCGCCCTGGCAACACCTCAGTTTCGGGGGTGGCACGGCCACGCGCCATTGCGTGGCCGTGCACTTCAGACCAGCACAGAGCACGGCCACGCACCGGCGCGTGACCGTGCCACCCGGGTTATCTGAACCAAGCCCCTGTAACTGAGGGCTCCTGCGCCCTGCCCTTTTTCCGTTGTCTGCCCTGGACGGACGCCGATAATACCTTCGCGCTGCTTGCTGCGCGGGTGGCATGGCCACGCCACCCGTCTGACTCCAGTTGGAAGTTTGAACACGCGGAGAGAGCATGCCTCAGTTGATTGTCAGCATCTCGGGCATTCGCGGCGTGGTGGGCGATGGGCTGGGGCCGCGCGAGGCGGTGCGGGTCGGCCTCGCGCTGGGCACGCACCTGGGCGGCGGGGCGGTGGCGATGGGCCGAGACTCACGCCCCACCGGTCCCATGCTGGCGGCGGCACTGCGAGCGGGGCTGCTGGCCACCGGCTGCCGCGTGCTCGACGTCGGCATCCTCTCGACCCCCGGCATCAGCCTCATGGTCCGCCATCTCGGCGCCCAAGGCGGCGCGATCATCACGGCCAGCCACAACCCGCTGCCGTATAACGGCCTCAAGATGCTTTCGCCCGAGGGCCACGCCCTCGGCCGCGCGGGCGGCCAGGCGGTCCTGGACCTTTACACGCGCCAGGCGTTTCTTGAGGTCACGGCCGAGCGCATCGGCCAGGTGCAGGCCGTCACCGACGGTGCGGCGGTCCACGTGGAGAAGACGCTCAGAACGGTGGACGTGGCGAAGATTCGCGCCCGCGGCTTCCGCGTGGCGGTCGATGCCGTGTGCGGGGCCGGCGGGGGCGAGATGCAGATGCTTCTGGCGCGCCTCGGCTGCCAGGTCACGATGATCCACGGCGAGCCGACGGGCCGGTTCCCGCGCGGCGCGGAGCCGCTACCGGAGAACCTGGGCGACCTCGGCCGCACGGTCCGCGAGAGCGGCGCGGCGATCGGCCTGGCGCTCGACCCGGACGCCGACCGCCTGGCCCTCGTCGACGAGACCGGCCGCGCGATCGGCGAGGAGTACACGCTCGCCCTGGCCGCGCGGCACCGGCTGACGCACGAGCGCGGCCCGCTGGCGGCGAACCTCTCGACCTCGCGCATGATGGACGACGTGGCCCGCGAGGCAGGCGTGCCCCTCTACCGCACCCCGGTGGGCGAGTTGAACGTGGTCGAGGCCATCCTCCAGAACGGCTGCGTTCTCGGCGGCGAGGGCAACGGCGGCGTGATTGATCCGCGGGTCACGCTCGTTCGCAACAGCCTCGTGGGGGCCGCACTGGTCCTGGAGATGATGGCGGAACGCGGGAAGAGTTTGCATGAATTGGCGACTGAACTGCCCGTCTATACCATGGTCAAGGACAAGGTGCCGTTGGCGGGGACGAATTCAGCGTCGGTGTTCAAGGCGGTGCGGGCGCGGTTCGCCGATGCCCGTCTCGACGAGCGCGACGGCCTCCACCTGTCGTGGGAGCACGGCTGGCTGCACATTCGGGCGTCGAATACCGAGCCCATCCTGCGGATCATGGGGGAAGCCACCGACGAATCCCGCGTCCGAGCATGGGTCGACGAAGTAAAGACCATGGCGGCCGGGAAAGCGTAGACGCCGAATGTGCCGGGAATTTTGCAATAGTAAGGCGGGGAACTCGTAGTACAATATGGAGGCCGAGGGGGAAAGTCTAAACCTGACATCGCCTCGAGCCGTTGGGAAAGGAGCGATTCTCATGAAACGCCTCATGCTGGCCGCGTTGGTTGCGATGCTCGCGCTGGGGTTCGCCGCCTGGGCACGGGGTGAGGGGATCTTCAAGGACGACGCCAAGAAAGAGGGGGCCGCGGTCAAGGCGGCGGAGCCGGCGGCGCAGCCGGAAGCCGCCGCAGAGGCCAAGGATGTCCTCCCCGCGGCTACCAAGAAACGCATCGACGACAAGATCGCCATGGCCGAGAAGATGCTCCAGGCGGCCAAGGCGGAGTTGGACAAACCCGAAGGCAAGGCCGACCTGAAGAAGGCCGACGGGTTCCGGTTACGCGCCTCCCAGTTCTTCCTGGGCGCCAGCCTCGATGCCAAGACGGCGGCCGCGGCAACCAGGAAAGAGGACCAGAAGGCGGCCATCGCCGAGCAGTTTGAGAAGCCGAACAAGCAGAAGGCCATCGGGATTCTGCTTGAGCTTGCCGCCGCGGCCCACGAGAAGAAGGACATCCGCACTGCCGTCGGGCTCTACAAGGACGTGCTCAAGATCGACCCCGAGAACGTCACCGCCAAGGAGAAACTGGAGGCGATTCAAGAAGAACTGAAGAACGCCCCGAAGGACACCAAGGCCAGCGGCAGCAAAGGCGGCGGCGACAACACCAATCGCAATGACCCCTCCAAGGACCCCAGCGGCAGCCGGACGGGCACGCCGAAACACCCAGGCGATTGGCGGGGCGGCAAAGGCAACTACTAATCCGCCGCTTTAGCACCCAGATTGGACATTCCTGATGAGGGTCGGCCCTCTCGGCCGACCTTCATCTGTTCTACGAGGGCCGCGGCACCGCCACGGCTTGTGCTTGGGGTGGCGGCCGTCCACATCCCACGGATTGCCCCGGCGTTGCCCAGGCTTACATGCCCGGATACGGGTTATCGCTGCGCATCTGGTTATCGGACCATCCCTCTCCCGCATCTCCTCTTTTCTCCATCTTAACGCGTTGAAAGTTTTAAGTTGACACGAACATGGGGTCGATAGTTAGAATGTGAACTTGGGGGATATGCGCAAAGTGTAGCATATCCAGCCCTCCGCGAGAAATGGTCGAGAGCGAGCGAGGGACTACGCCATGAAAGACGTTTATTCGACAGGAGAGGCCGCTAAGATCTGCCGGGTCAGCCAGCAGACGATCATCCGCTGCTTCGACTCCGGCAAGCTCCAGGGGTTCTACGTGCCGGGGTCGCGGTTCCGCCGCATCCCGCGCGAGAGCCTCGTCAAGTTCATGAAGGAGAACCAGATCCCGCTCTCCAACCTGGACTCGAGCAAGAAGAAGGTGCTCGTGGTCGACGACACGCCGGAGATCGTCGACATGCTGGTGGAATCTCTGGAGCGCGACGGGCGCTTCGAGGTCAAGACCGCCACGTGCGGCTACGACGCGGGCCTCCTGACGCAGCAGTTCCACCCCGACGTCATCGTGATCGACTACGTCCTGAACGACATCAACGCCAACGTCGTGTGCAAGGCCATTCGCAGCAATCCCGGCCTTGAGGACACGCGCATCATCGTCATCAGCGGCCTGATCGAGGATGACAAGATCCAAGGTCTCTCCGAGCTGGGCGTCGACGCGTTCATGCGGAAGCCGTTCCAGATCGACGACCTCATCGGCAAAATGGTTGAGCTCCTGAAGATCTGATCGGGAGCCCTGGGACTCATGGCATGTCGGCCAGCGGCCTACAACGGCGGAAGATCGACGTCCTCCTGGACGAGGTGGACCACTTGCCCACCTTGCCCGGCGTGGGGCATCACGTGATCGGGCTGGTCATGTCCGATCCTGTGAACCGCCGCGAGCTGGTGCTGGCCATCGAGAGCGATGCCTCGCTTTCCGCCCGCGTGATGAGGTTGGCGCTCGAAGCGGGCCATTCGCCCGAGTCGCTCACCAGCATCGACGCGGCGATCGAGGCGACGCCGCTCGACGTCCTGGCCGGCAGCCTCCTGAGCACCGAGATCGTCGAGCAAGACATCCTCCAGCAGACGCACCTGGTGCGCTTGTGGAAGCACATCCTGGCTACGGGCATGGCCGCGCAGGTCATTGCCCAGCGGCTGGGGACCATCCGGCCCGCCACGGCCCTGCTGGCCGGCATCGTCCATGACATCGGCCAGATCGCCCTGCCCTGCCTCATGCCGCGGGCCTACGGCCAGGCGCTCGCGCGAGTCGATGAGGGCGGCAAGGACCTGATCGAGGCCGAGCGGGAGATTTTCGGCGTGGACCACGCGGTGGTCGGCAAACGCCTCGCCCAGCGGTGGGGCTTCCCCGAGGCGCTCCAGAACGTGATCTGGCTCCATCACCAGGCGCCGGTGGCGATGCCCGACAAACCGGGCCTGGCGACACTGATCCAGGCCGTCCGCCTGGCGGACCTGCTCGTCCGGCGGGAAGGCTTCGGCTACCATCCGTCCGAGCAGATTCGCGAGCATCCGGGCGAGGTGGCCGAGCGGCTGGGGCTGTCCGGGGCACACGCGGAGCAGATCGGGCGTCAGGTGGCGGGAGCCTTCGCGCTCAACGCCGGCCCGGTCGGCCTCGAGGCCGAGCCCACGGGCGACGAGCTGCGCCGCGTCCTCCAAGGGGCGAACGTCCGCCTGGGCCGCCTGTATCGCACGGGATACGGCCGCGCGCGACGCCTGGAATCGCAGGCCCGCCGCGCGGAGTGGCTCATCCGGTTGAGCACCGACCTGGCCGCCTGCCACGGGCCGCGGCAGGTGCTCGAGACCATTGCGGTGACCGCCCGCGAGGCCCTGCGCCTGCGGACCGTCGTGCCTTACCTGGCCGCCCGCGGCGGCGAGTACGTCGAGGGTGTCCGCTGCACCGCCGAGGGCGGCGTCGAGGAGCACTTCCTTTACGATCTCGCCAAGACGCCGAGCCTCGAGCCCGGACCCGAAGCCCCGGCGCCCGTATCGCCGCCGGGCGTGCCCGTTCGCGCCGAGCGGCTGGAAGGCTGGCTTTTTGAGCGGCAGGGCGCGCGGCTGGGCGGCGGTCCGTTCTTCACCATTCCCATGACGGTCGAGCAAACCAAGGTGGGCGGACTCGTGTTCTCGCTCCCCGACGGGCCGCGCGACCTGGCGCGCGAGGAAGCCGCGGAACTGGCGGCCATCGCGAGCATGGCCGCCGGCGCTCTGAAGCGCACGCTGGCCGAGGCGGACCTCGTCATCCAGTCGGAGGACCTCGCGGAGGCCAACCGCGCCCTCGTGGCGGCCCAGGACCAGCAGCTCGAGCAGCGCAACGTCGCCTCGCTGAGCGAGATGGCCGCCGGGGCGGCACACGAAATCAACAACCCCCTCGCGATCATCAGCGGGCGGGCCCAGCAGCTCGCCGCCGGCGAACAGGACCCCGCCCGGCGCGAGATGCTCACGATCATCGTCCAGCAGGCGGCCCGCGCCAGCGACATCATTCTGGAGCTGCGCCAGTTTGCCCGTCCGCCCGCGCCGGCGCCGCAGACGGTCGACCCGGCGGACCTGGCGGGACAGGTCGCGGCGGCGCTCGAAGCCCAGGCCAGGGCGGCGAACGTTCGGCTTCAGGTCGAGGCCGGGCCCACGCCGCCCATTCGCGTCGATCCCGATCAGGTCGGCGGCGCGATGAAGGAGGTCGTCCGCAACGCCATCGAGGCGTGCGCGGGAGCGGCGGACGCCGCCATCACGATCGCCGTCCAGGCGGCGGGATCGGAGTCGGCCGTCCGGCTGGTCGTCACCGACAACGGGCCGGGCATGGAGCCGGAGGTCCGCGCCCGCGCGTTCGACCCCATTTTTTGCGGACACAAGGCGGGACGC
>JAPLML010000549.1 GCA_026387055.1 Planctomycetota bacterium
TTGGCCCACTGCACCGGTCCGCGCCGGATGGACGGCAAGAACCTCGAGCCCGCCCGCCTCCTGACGCACTTCGAGTCCGACTACGGGGCGGCTCCGAAGGTGGAGATGAAGAAGGGGACGGTGGTCACGAACATCATCCCCGACTTCCTGGCCCAGCGCTACACGGGCTTCGTGGGCGAGATCGCCGACGTGCCGTTCCTGCCCATCTGCCGCTGCCAGATCGACGTGGCCTACAAGGTCCCCGACGCCCGGATCGCCGAGAACATGCCCGGCTTCCACTGGATGACCATCTACGGCGACTATATCCGCGAGGCGGGGTACGCGCTGAAGCGGATTCCGATTGCGTTCGAGAACCTCGGCTGACGTGCCCGCCGCCTGCCGTCGTTTAGCCGCGGCCGGTACGGCCGCGAGCATCGTTCGTCGCCGTGCCGGCGACGGCTAAACGGTTCGTTCAGGCGATCTTGTCGATCAGCGTGACCGTAGCGGCGCCCTTCTTGGGCACGATCACGTACTTGCGGTCCGTGAGCAACGTCAGGATGATCGTCTCCGGCTCTTCCGCAACGCCATCGGCCTTCGGCGTCACGAAGAACTTGGCCGACTTGGCCCCCGCCGGGATTGTCACCTCGCCCGCGAGCGCCTCGTAGTCGATGTCCCCATCGGCCGTGCCCGCAAGGCCGTATTTCACGAGGAGCGGCTGGCTCAGATCGCCGCCGGTGCGCGTCACGGTGAACGCCCCGAGGTCGAGGGGCTTGCCTGGGAGCACCTCCGCCGCCCGCGCGTCCGACGCCGTGATCGCGACGACCGGCTCGTTGTCGGCGATCTTGACGGTGCCGGTTTGCTGCTTGGCGCAGATGTTGTACTTCGCGTCCGCCGAGAGGGTGAGGACGACGGTCTCGCACCCCTCGCCCTCGTCGTCGTCAATCACCGTGACGGGGATTGGGGCCGACTTGGCCCCCGCGGGGATGGTCACCTCGCCCGTCAGGGCCACGTAGTCCGAGCCATCGGTGGCGGCGCTGCCCGAAAGGTTGTACTTCACGAGGAGCGGCTGGTTGATATCGCCGCCGGCGCGGGTCACGGTGAACGCCCCCGGCTTGGGCTTCTGGCCTTGGAGCGTCTCCGCTGCCTGCGCCAGGGATGCCTTGACCGACACGATCGGCTCATTGTCGGCGATCTGGACGGCGGCGCTGCACAGCGGTCCTGCCGCGGAGACCAGGGTCAGGACCACCGTCTCCGTCGGTTCCGCGACATCGTCGTCGATCACGTTGACCGTGAGGGTAACCGAGGCGGCCCCCGCCGGGATCGTCACGAACGCCGGGAGGGCGTCGTAATCCGCGCCGGCCGTGGCGGTGCTCAAACTGTAGTCGCACTGGATGGTCAGGGGCTTGCTCTTGTCGCCGCCGTTGCGGGAGATGATGAACCCGCCCGGGTTGGGCTTCTGGCCAGGCGCCGTCTCGGCCGCCTTCGCATCCGACGCCTTGACCGCCACGGTCGGCTCGTTGTCGAGGATCAGCACGGCGGCCGTGCGCCCGGTCGGCGCTATCGCGTACGCCGAGTCGGCCGCCAGGTTCATCACCACGTTCTCTTTGCCTTCCACGAGGTCGTCATCGAGTACCGTGACGGGGATCGTGGCCAGCTTCAGCCCCGCTGGGATCGTGACCGAGAGGGGGAAGGCGACGTAGTCGGCGCCTGCGGTGGCGGTGCTGCCTGCCAGGTCAAACCTCACGACGAGCGGCTGACTGACGTCCAGCTGGGTCCGCGTGATCCTGAACAGGCCCGGGTTGGCGAGCTCTCCGGGCAACGTCTCTCCCGCCGTGGCGTCCGTTGCCGAGAGCGACACGATGGGGATATTGTCCGTAATCGTGACGGTGGCGGTGCCTGGCGTCTTGATCGCGTAACCCGTGCCCGGGCGGAGGCTGAGCACCGCTTGCTGGATCGGCTCGACCGTGTTGTCGGTGATGGGCTCGAGAATGACGTCCACAAACGACTCGAGGGCGGGGATATCGACCGAATCCCCGGCGAGGGGCGCGCCGTCCACCGTCAGGTTGTAGTCGGTGCCCCGCGCGGCCGTGCCGCCCATCGTGAAGTTCACGGTCATCGACGCATCCGTCGCGCCGGTGCGGCTGATGCGGAAAGTCCCCGTGTTCGTTCCCGGCTCGGACGCCTGGTTGTCCGTGGCCATGGCCGACACGGTGGGGGGCGGCATCCGGGCGTGGTAGTAGAGCACCTGCCCAGCGTCGTTGCCCACGAGCAGGTCCAGCAGGCCGTCGTTGTCCCAGTCCGCTACGGTCGGTCGGGCGTAGTAGCCCACGTTGAGGGTCGTGCCCCCCGCCTTGAGCGCCTGGCTGCCGCTGAACGACGGGCTGGCGTCCGTTCCCTTGTTCTCGAAGTACAGGACCTTCCCGTAGGTCTCGCCGACCAGGAGGTCCTTCTTCCCGTCGCCGTTCCAGTCCACGACGACCGGACTGGCCCGGCCGCCGGCCCCGACGCTCGTGTTCGGGATCAGGGCGGCGGCCGCGAAAGCGGGGACGGCGTCCGTTCCCGTGTTCAGGAGGAGATAGATGTCGCCGTTGCCGTCTCCCACAACGATGTCCTTGCGGCCGTCGTTGTTCCAGTCGGTGATCACCGGCATCGAGAAGCCGGCGGGGGCGTAATAATCCCACCCGCCCACCTGGATCAGGGAGTAGCCGCTGAAGACCGGCGCGGCATCCGTGCCGACATTGCTGTAGAGGCGAAGGCAGCCGTAGTTCTCACCGACCACGAGGTCCTTCCGGCCGTCATTATTGAAGTCCACGCCACGTGGACAGGACCCCTCGCATCAGCCATAACTCGTGGTGATGGGCGTGCCGCTGCTTTGGACGTATGAGACGCTGTTGAACACCGGCGCGGCATCCGTTCCCTCGTTGATGTACAGCCGGATGTAGCCGTACGAGTACTGGCCGACCAGGAGGTCCTTCTTGCCGTCGTTGTTCCAGTCGATGACGAAGGGCGTGGTATCCCAGTCGCTGTCGATCGCAGCGCCCCCGCAGGTAAGGACTACTCCGGGGTCGAGGTCCGGCATACCCGCCAGCAAGAGGCGGACCTCCAGCGGCTCCAGCAGGCAGAAATGCTCGGCGAGCGATCCGAGTCGGTAGGCGCTTCCGGGCCTGGCAGGCATTCTCATACGTCCCCCCTTGGGCGACACGTCGCCCAGGCTGGTGCGATGATGTTTCTTCACTCTCTATAAAGCACAACTTCGGCCCCTTGTCAAGCGTCTATTTGGGTTTCCTCTATCTCGATTATCGAGCAACGCCTGCTCCTGGAAAACATTGACCCCCCGGAAAAAGCGCCTATGATATGCCCGTTACCAGGCGGAGGCGGGTATGGCGACGATGCGAAAGCGGGCGTTGGCTGTGGTGCTTGGCGCCGTCCTCGTCCTGTGGATCGCCTCGCCGTGCGGGGCGGCCTGACCCGGCGGCAGTTGTGGCGGACCCCGTGGCGGGGCCGCGAGAGGCGGCGGCAGCACCCGGGCCACCCGGCCCGGCTTGGCCGAAGCGCCGACAGCCGAAGCCAAGCCCTTCTCCCTGTACCTCGATTACACCCTCGTCACCGACGACACCGGCACCAAGGGCGGCGGCCTCGGCCACGACCTCAACCTCAATCCCGAGGTCAACGCCGGCGCCTGGGGCCGCTTCGGCGCCGACCTCTGGCTGGAGTGGTTCGACGCCCACCGATCTGAAGAAACGCGGCAACGCGGCGGCGACCTCCGCGAGGCCGATTACGCCGTCTACTGGTCCTACGACCTCAAGCCCCTGGCCGCCGTCGCCGAGGTCGGGTGGATCGCCGAGACCTTCCCCCAGCGGTGCGGCGACGCCTTCTTCACCCACGAGTGGTACGTGGCCATCGGCTTCGACGACGCGAAGTGGTTCGGCGCCAAGACGCCGGTCCTCAGCCCGTACCTGGTGTACTACCGCGACGTGGACGATTTTGGGGGCGGCCGGATCGAGTTCCAGGTCAGCCACGTCTTCGCGCCCGCCGACCTGGGGACGGCCGACACGGCGCTGCTCAAGGACGTTTACGTCACCCCGTCGTTCCTGGTGAGCGTTGACAACAGGCAGCTTACGGGGGCCACCCGCGTGGCCTTCCTGCGGTGGGGGATCGAGACGACGTACGATCTCTCGGCTGCCCTCAAGCTCCCGCCCAAGAGCGGGCGCCTCGGCATCACCGCGTTCCTGTACTACCGCGACAGCCTGGTGGACGACCTGATCCAGGATCGCCTCTACGGCGGCGTCTCGTTCGGATACGCTTGGTGAGCGGCCGGGCTATGCCTTCAGCCTCGCCACGACGTTGCCCTCCGGGTCGCGGTACACGCGGGCGTCGCCCTCGCGCGACACGGCCGCGTGCTTCTCCAGGAAGTACAACGTGGGCTCGACGACGTGCTGGTTGTTGAGGAGCGGCTCGGTGTACTTGATGTCGCCGAACTCCGCCTCGTCGAAGTGGTGCTGGCGCCCGACATGGTTGTTCCAGTCCACCCCCTCGGTCAGGAACCCGTGCGGGCCGTGGTGATGCTTCGCGGCGGCGCGCAGAATGGTCAGGGCGTCGTCGACGTACTCGCGCCCGCCGGTGTCGGTGAAGGTCTCGTGAAGCGCGAGCGCGGCCTCGGCGTTCTGCCACAGGGAGGCGGTGTCCCAGGAGTCCTCCATCCAGAGGAGGCCCCGCGTGTCGACGCCGTGGCGGTCCTCGCGCATCTTGAAGCGGTCGAGGTTCGGCAGGATCTTCTCGCGGGCGTATCGCCCGAGCGACTCCTCGCCCAGGACCTCGCCGGCCCGGCGGAAGACGCGGGCCGCCACCGAGTACGCCACGTTCTCGCGGGCATCGTAGGTATCGTGGTTGATGCTGCCGTAAATCCCGCCGGCGTCCATGAAGGCGCGGAGGCCCGCGCCGAGGGGCGACCGGTAGTCGCCGAGGCGCCGGGCGGTGAGCTCCGCCCAAAGCTGGAGGATGAAGAGGCCGTCGGCGCTGGCGGCGAAGAACGGGTCTGGCCCGCCCTCGGCCCGCTTGTCGTAGGGCGCCCCCGCGGCCGTGCACCGGCGGGGGAGCCACCCGTTCGGCAGCGCTTTCAGGTGCTTGTCGATCCAATCGGCGTAGCCCTTGGCCGCGCCTTGCAGGGCCCCGCGGCGTGTGGCATCGAGATCAGCGCATAAGAGCATCTGCACGCCGATCTTCGCCGTCGAGCCGGGGCAGAACCAGTCATTGTTGTGCTTGAAGTTGAGGACCCTCTCGCCGCGCGGCACGTGGCGGTAGCCGCGGATCAGGCCCGTCTCCCGGTCGATGAAACCGTTCTCCAAGACGTGGTCCAGGAGCGACAGGGCGGTCCGCTCCATGTCGGTGTTGCCGGTGAACCGCGCCCAGCGCAGGAGCTCGTACGCCCCGCCGACGGCGTTGGCGGCCCAGCCCGGCCCTTCGAGCGGGCCGAAGTCGTGCCACCCCATGATGTTGCCGTCGCAGTCCACGAAGCTCGACGTGGCGCACGCGTGCCCGCGGTACGTGGTCATGCACCGCGTCAGGGTGAACCGCAGGGAGTCGGCGGCTTGCCATGGCTGCCCCCTTGTCCGTCCGACGCCGCCCGCGTATGGTACTCGGTCGCGGGAGCCGCCGTCAACGCCGGCTTTTTTCCGATGCCAAGGGTTTCGCCGAATGCTCAATAGCCTGTAGGCCGGGGCAACGCCCCGGCTTTGTGTCTCAAGGAGGCGCGATTGATGACGCGAATGCTGCGGCTTGCCGTGGCGATCATGACCGTGGCGGCCGTCGCCGGCGCCGAGGAATGGCCGGCGTGGCGCGGGCCGCGCGGAGACGGCACGAGCACCGAGACCGGCGTGCCCACGACGTGGAGTGCGACCGAGAACATCGCCTGGAAGGTTCCCATCCCCGGCAAGGGGCACTCGTCGCCCATCGTCTGGGGCGACCGCGTCTTCGTCACCACGTGCCTCGAGAGCGAGAAGAAGCGGATGCTCTTGGCCCTCGACCGCCGCGACGGCAAGCTCCTGTGGGACCGCGTTGTCCTGACCGCGCCGCTGGAGAGGAAGCAGGACCTCAACTCCTACGCCTCGAGCACCCCCGCCACCGACGGGCAGCGCGTGTACGTCTCGTTCCTCGAGGCGCCCCACATCCGCATGGTCGCGTACGACATGGAGGGCAAGGAGATCTGGCGCCGCTCGCCCGGAGAGTTCTACTCGGTGCACGGATTCTGCAGCTCGCTTATCCTGTATAAAGACATGGTGATCCTGAACGGCGATCAGGACGCCAAGGCCTATCTCGTGGCCCTCGACGGGGCGACGGGCGAGGAGCGGTGGCGGGCCGACCGGCCCAACCGCGTGCGGTCCTACGCGCCGCCCTTCATCACCGAGGCGGCCGGAAAGGCGCAGATGGTCCTCTCCGGCTCGAAGTGCGTGGCGTCCTACGATCCGAACACGGGCAAGCCGATCTGGATCGTCGACGGCCCGACGGACCAGTTCGTGGCCTCGATGGTCTTCGCCGACGGCCTCTTCTGCATCACGGGCGGGTACCCCAGCCTGCACATCCTGGGCATCCGGCCCGACGGGGCGGGGAACGTCACGAATTCCCACGTCGCCTGGCACGTCAGGAAGAACCCGTCGTACGTTCCGTCGCCGATCGCCGCCGGCAAGTGGTTCTTCGTGGTCTCCGACGCGGGGACCTTGAGCTGCATCGAGGCCAGGACGGGCGAGTATGTGTGGCAACAGCCG
>JAPLML010000631.1 GCA_026387055.1 Planctomycetota bacterium
CGGCTCTCCGTGGACGTGGGACAACAGCCTCGTGAGCGGCTTCCCCTACGTCTACTTCTACGACTCGACGTCCGGCGGGGAACGGATTGTCGGCCGGCGGGCCTTCCAGCTTGTCCAGGTGGAGCCGCTGCCGAAGCCGAAAACCATCGTCGGCATCACGGCAACCTCGTTCACTCTCGGCACGCTGTCGTTCCCCGCGCCCTCCTACGGCGCCGGCAATAGTTACACGATCAGCCTGGGCGGCGGAACCGACGGGTTCGCGACGACAACCGCCCTGGCCGACGGGTCGTCTTACCTCCTTCAGTCCAACGGCGGCCTGGGCATCCCGGCGGCCTACCAGTTCACGGTCATCCCCGGCGGCGCGTGGCGGGCTACCGCCAACGACCACTGGGAAAACGGCGCCAACTGGTCCGGCGGGGGCGTCCCCGACGCCAACTACACGGCCCTCTTCGACATTGCTTCGCCCGTGCCGCCTACGCCTGTTCTCTACAAGAATGAAAGCGTCAAGACCGTCCGGCTGGAGACGGCCAACGCGGGCGTGACGATCGGCAAGAACTGCGGCGACTGGCGGCTCTCGGTCGGCACCGGCGGCATCAAGAGCACGGGCGCCGGCACCAACACCATCAGCGCGGGCGTCACCCTCTCGGCCAACGCCGCCGTGAACGTGGCGACGGGCAACACCCTGGCCATCACCGGAGGCGCCGACGCCGGCGGCCACACGATGAACAAGGAAGGGCCCGGCACGCTGGTCCTCGGGACCCAGACCCACACGGCCGGTTCGACGCTGAACGTCAACCAGGGCGCCGTCAGGTTCGACGGCACCCAGCGTCTGGGCACGCTGAACGTCAACGCCGGCCTGGCGCAAGTGACCCTCGGCGGGGCGAAGGTCCTCGTGACCGGGGACCTCTCAGTCGACCCCTCGGCGCAGCTCGACCTGACGGACAACGACATGATCGTGAAGTACACCGGCGGGACGCCGCAGGTGCCTTCGCCGGCCCTGGCGAACGTCCGGCAGCTGATCTCCGCGGGCTACGCGGGCATGGCCTGGAACGGCAACGGCCTCATCAGCAGCGAGGCCGCGCTCAACCCGATCACCACGGGCCTCGGCTACGCCCAGAATGACATGCTCTTTCTTCCATGGAATGTCTTCTCCGGCGAGAATGTGAACCCCGCCACGATGGGGACCATCCTGGTGAAGTACACGTACCTCGGCGACATGAATCTCGATGGCGTGGTCGATGATAACGACGTCACGATCCTGAACCTGTTCTATGACGGCGGGACCGTCCCCGGCCGCTACTGGCACCAAGGCGACATCTTCGGCTACGACGGCCTGGTCAACGACAACGACGTGACCGTCCTGGGCCTGACCTACGGCTTGGGGCTGGCCGGAAACGGTGAGCCGCTGAGCGCCGGCGCCCCTGCGGCCGTGCCCGAACCGGCCACCCTGGCGCTCATCGGCCTCGGTGCCCTGGCCCTCCTCCGGAGGCGAAGCAAGTAAGCACAACTCGCGGCCATAGCGAAAAACCAGAGAGGACAGGCGGTCCGATCAGACCTCCTGTCCTCTTCTCTTGGCGGGCAACAATTAGACGATCAGCGGCAGTCGGAGGGCCCGCAGGGCGAGCAGATCCACCTCGCCGACGTCGGGGGCGAGCGCCGGGACATCCGGCGGCGCGAGCGGCGCGGAATCGCTGAACGCCAAGGGCACGTCAGCCGCCTCGGCGTCGATGGTCATAACCGGAGCGGTCAAGGCGGCGCCATCCGCCGGCGGCGCGTCGGAAAGCGCCGGATCGGTTGCCGCCGGGGCGGCACGATCCACGACCGCGGGGCTCGCCAGCGCCAGGGCGTCGACTTCCGGCGCCGGAAGCGCCGCCCCATCGGTCGGGGCCAACGCAACGGGGTCGGGGTCCGATCCGCCCTGCGGCCCCGGATCGGGCAGCGCCGCCAGGCGGCGCCCTTCGGCCACGGCCGCCTGGTAGATGGATATAAAGCCATCGATATCCGATGCCTTGACCTGATTGTCGGGCACCCCCGCGGCAAAGCTGACGCCGCGGAAGTCGGCATCCCTGTCGCCGGCCCCGTATTTCGCCCAGAAGCCGTCGATGTCGGCCTCGGTGACCTGGAAATCGGGCGTCCCGCCCGGGCCGCCGGCGAAATCGCCCCGCAGGCTGCCGAGGTAGAAGACGGCGTCGCCGCCGGCCGCCCCGTTGCCGCTGGGCAGGTCCAGCGCGGCGTCATAGATGTAGGTGCGCCCGGAGCCGCCGCGAGCCTCGCCGTCCAGACGGGAGCCCGTGGCGTCCTGAAGCGTGCCGCTCCCCTTCAGCGTCACCTTCGCCCAGGTGTCCGCCACGTATCCCTTGACGAAGGTCACGGTCATCATGTTCGAGCTGGAGCCGCTCACCCCGATCGGCGTGGCGGTACCCGTGACGACCTCGGAGTTGCCGTTGAAGACGACCCTCTCGACCACGACGTCGCTCGAGGCGAAGGTCACCGGCTTGCTGAACGTCACCGTGATCCTCTGGACGCCGAGGCCGCTGGGGTCGGTGCTGCTCGGTCCGCGCCCCGCGCGCCCGTTGAGTTGGACGGAGGCGACCCGCGGCGGGGCGGTGCTGTTGTCGCGGCCGGGGGTCCCCCCCGCCGGCCCGGCCACCCACTGGGCCACGTCGTTGCCGTAGAGGCCCAGGTCCGTGCGCTCCAGCGACGGGCCCGGTCCGGCCGGCGAGGCCGGCCACGGGGCGGCGATGCCGTACGTCAGGCGGTCCACGCGGAGGTACGGCAGGATCGCCGCCGGCTCGCCCGGCCGTCCCAGCTCGATCGTTTCGCCCGTATCGCTCAGCATTCCCGCATAGGGTCCGAAGATCCGGCCGACCGGGAGCGTCAGGCCGTACTTCGAGCGGAACGCGGCCGGATCGGTCGGGACCACCAGGGCGTACCCGCCCGCGGGGATGCTCGCCCCCGTCGGGAAGGCATAGGCGATGCCGCTCAGAAATTGCCATGTATTGGAAGGATTGGCCGGATCGTAAAGGGGCACGTCGGCCCCGGTGAGGTTTCGGAGCTCGATGTATTCGTCGCCGCCCGCCGCCGGCATGTACATCACTTCGCTCAAGACGACCGGCCCGACCGCCGGGTAGGCGTTATCGTCGCCCGGCGTGGGCGCCGTGAGGGCCACGAAATCCTTGCCGCCCGTGCTCTTGACGTACCGGCCCATCGGGACGGCGGCGTCCGAGGCCCCGTAGTCCTCCGAGTCGCGGTAGCCGCCCAGGACCCCCGCCGACGGCGACGAGGAGACGTACAGGCTTCCGCCCATCCGCGTCAGGCTGAAGGCCGAGCCGAAGCCGCCGGTCTCGTAGAAGAGGCTGTATCCGCCCGCCGGGATCGTCGTGTCGTCGGGAACGCGGAATTTCATCAGGGCGCCGGAGTCGTCGCTCAGGTACCACCCGCCGATGGGAAGCGGCGCCGCGGTCAGGTTCCGGAGCTCGATCCAGTTGCCCGAGCCGCCGTGCGCGTGGGCCAGCACCTCGTTGACGACCACCGCGTCGGGATTGACGGCCTGCGCCGGCTCGTCCTCGCCCGGCGACCCGCCGGCGAGCCAGCTCGCCCGCCACCCCTCGTCGAGGTTCCAGAGCGGGAGGGCCTGGGCCGCCTCGCGGACCACCAGCGAGAAGCCGTCGCCGTCGGTATGCTTGTACCAGTCATCGTCATACGTAAAACTCTGGATCGTGCTCCCGACGCCCGTGACCAGTTGGATGGGCTGCCCGGCCTTGCTGAGGCTGCCCGTGAACTGGCCGGCGACGTTGAGGCTCGTGCCGTAGCGCGACTCGAAGGCGGGCTTGCTGGCCACCACCAGGACGTACTGGCCGGCGGTCAGGCTGGCGCCCGCCGCAAATGTGAAGTCGACCCCGGGAGGCCCGGACGTCAGGTGCATCCCTGCCAGGCTCACCGACGACGTGCCGATATTCCGGAGTTCGACGTACGCGAAGTCGCTATCGACGTAGGAACTCCCCAGCGGCGGATCGCCGGGGTGGTACATCAGTTCCGTGATCCGGACGGCGGGCGGCGTCTCGAGGGTGAAGAGCGCGTCGTCCAGCGGGCTCCACTTGGAGTTGGTCGTGTTGAAGACGCGGGCCTTGACCCGCGTGTCGGTGCTCAAGGTGATGGCGCCGGCGTAAGGGATGGCCGCGGGCGAAATGAGGCCGCCCGGCAGCCGCGGGTCCGTGCCGTCGAGCGTGTAGTAGATCGTGCCGACCCCGTTAGAGTTGGTCATCGTCAGGCTGAAGCCGGCGGGGATCGTGCCGCCGAACTTGCTGAGGACCGGCGCCTCGGCCTTGTCGGCCAAGGCCGGATAGAGGCCCGCGTTGCGGAGCTGCGGCAGCAGGTTGTTCGCCCGGACCTGGAAGTACCCGGTCGAGGGGTTCACGAGGCGGGTCTCCTCGGTCACCCACTGGTTGTCGCGGGTGTAGAGGTCGTACGGGCCGTTTTGGTACTGGTGGACGTCGCGGCGGTAGTCGCCCCACCGGGCCGACTCGGCGAGGATGGCCTTGTCGATCTCGTTGGCCCGCGCCATCCACCGGGCCCGGGCGGCGTCGGGCGTGAGGGCGCCGCCGTTAAAGAAGAACTTGTGGACGCGGTCGGCGAAGAGCTGGCGGAACTCGGCGTTGGCCCGAAGTTGCGAGTACAGGTAGGCGGGGGTATTGGCGTTCGACGCGTTGATCCTTTCGTACTCGGTCGTGCCTTCGAGGATGCGTTCGGCGTCCCAACTGAAGAACTTGAAGCCGGCGCCCGGCTCGCGCTTTCGGATGGCGCCCCAGTTGTGGCCCGGCCAGTCATTGTTGTTGCCGTAGATGTTGAGGATCATGTAGTCAGCGAGGTTCGTAACGTCGAGGTACTGCTTGATGGCCTGGTACTGGGCGTCGGCGGCGAGTAGTACTGCGTGAGCCACCCGTTCGTCCCGCCCACCAGTTCGGGGAGGGCGAGGAAGTCGTCGTCGCCGGCCCCGAGGTTCAGGCCCTGGATGGCGAGGACGTTGTCGCCGGACCGCAGGCTAGAAAGATACACGGATATATCAATATTCTCAAACACAACGGCCTGGCCGTCCGGATGCTCGCCCGCGGCCGCGGCGTTCCATCCCGCCGCGTCGGGGGCGTGGCGGCGGGCGACCTCCGTCCCGTTCAGGCAGGCCACGAAACCGTCATCGTACTTCATGCGCAGGGTGAGCGTCGTGAAGTCCGCCGGGTCGACGACGGCGAACGGAATCCGCACGTAGACGGTCGGATTCCGGTTCCACATGCCGCTCTCGACGTCGAGGCCGATCAGGCCCTGATAGGTCGCCTGCCGGTCGAAGCCCACGCCGCTGGTCCCGGCGGCCGAGGCCGTATCGTCGAATGTGCGGTCGGTCCAGGCGCCCTCGGCGGAGGCGTCGGTCGGCACGAACGCGCGGGCGGGCGCGCCGCTCGCCAGAAGCGCGGCCGTGGCCGTCGCCACCCGGCCGTACGAGAGGTCGGCCCGCTGCTGGGGATAGTCCAGGTAGACGCTGGCGACCGTGTTGGCGGGGTCGTTGCGGACCAGGGCCAGGTACCCGTTATCCACGTCCAGCCGGAATCCCCAGCGGCGCACCCATTTCCGGCAGCGCCAGGAGGTCCATCCCGCCCTCGTCCTGAAGAACGGGGTCTGCGGCGGTGATGGGCGTCTCCGACGCATACGCCAGGGGCGCCGCGTCCGATAACCCACCGTCGGCCGGCGCTGCGGCAGCCGGGGGCACGCCGACGGACACTACCGGCGCCTGGGCCAGGATGTCCACCTCGGCGGTTGAGGACACCGCGGTGGCGACCAGCACGGGCTCGGGGGCGCCCACCGAAAGACGCATCCCGGCGTCCGCCGCCGGCGTTGCAGCAGGCCCGAGTGCCACAGGCACGGGGGCGGACTCGCCAGCCAGCGGGCCGGGGCTGCCGACGCCTTGCGGACCCGGATCCGGCAGCGCGTCCAGGCGCCGGCCTTCCTCCACGGCCGCCTGGTAGAACGTGATGAACCCATCGAGGTCCCGGGGGGTGACCTGGCCATCGGGGGCGGTCGCGGCAAAGCCGTCGCCGCGGAAGTCGGCCTGGCTGTCGCCGCCGTTGAACGCGTCGAGGAAGCCGGCCACGTCGGGATCGGAGACGACGCCATCCCCGGTGAAATCGCCCACGAGGTTGCCGACGTAGAACACCGCGTCGCCGCCGTCCAAGCCGTCGCCGCGCGGCAGGTCGCGCGAGCCGTCGCAGAGGTACGTGCGTCCGCGGCCGCCCG
>JAPLML010000454.1 GCA_026387055.1 Planctomycetota bacterium
CGGCGACCGACGACAAGGATGAGACCGTCCAGGATGAAGCGGTGCGCACGTTGTCGACGTGGCCCAGCCGGTGGCCGGAGGATGCCAGCGCCGCGGCGCCGCTCCTGGCCCTGGCCAAGTCCTCCAAGAAGGTGATGCACCGGGTGCTGGCGCTGCGCGGCTACCTGCAGTATGTCCAGGGCGCCAAGAAGATCTCCGTTGACGAGAGGCTGGCCAAGGTGAACGAAGTGCTGCCGCTGCTGGCGCGGCCCGAGGAGAAGCAGCTCGCGATTCCGGTCCTCAGCAGTATCGGTACCGGCAGCGCGCTGGAGACGCTGGCGACCTTCGCGGCGGACCCCGCGATCGCCGAGGACGCGTGCTCGGCCATCGTGAACCTCGCAGGCAAGAAGGACCTGAAGGCTACCAAGGAACAGCGCCAGAAAGCGCTCCAGACGGTGGTCGATAAGTCGAAGAACGACGCGACGAAGAAAAAGGCCGACGACATGCTGAAGGCGATCAAGTAGCGGGCGGGGGCCGGGTTCACCGACCTGCCTGTTCGGCCGCAGCCACCTTTCCTCACCGCCCGGCACCGGCCACCTACCGGGAACCCCAAGAGAGAAGCATCAAGCAGCCCACGACCAAGGCCGGGAGGACCAGGAAGAGGACGATCATCAGGATGAGCTTGACCGTGCAGCCGGTCAGCCATAGCCTGCCAAGATCGCCTACCGTGTAGTCCTTGATGGATTTTTTGAAGAACCCCCGCCCCGCCCTTGCCTTGTGGCGTCTCAGGATTTCATCGACTTTTCCCATGAGACATCTCCTTATTGGGCCGGCCAGGGGCCGGCCGAGGCCGAGGGTGGTCGCAGGAATTCCACCTGGCGCCGGTCCGCCAGGACCTCGGCAGCACGCCGCGAGTTTTCCGAGGTCAAGTTTATCGGCCTGTCTGCACTTACTCCCGCCGCGCCGCCGGCATCGCCGCCGTCGCCAGGCGCGTCCGATTACGGCGCCGCAGCCGGACGACCCGAAACGAGGGAGCAGTCCCACACCGCAAGCGAGAACGCCGCGGCCTTCCCGTCCCAACCATTTATTTCTCCCTTCCAACACGGCCCTAGGGGCGCATGGGGTGAGCCCAGGCCTCGGCTTGGCCGGCCAGGTTGACGCTCGTGCTCCGGTACGGTTCCGGCCAGTTCCACGGTCATTCCCTTCGCCAGTGGTAAGAGGCTCTCAAGTTGCGCCTTCTCAAACCTCGCTGATACCTTGACGGAGGCCTGCCTCCCATGGATCGCGAAGGGCCCGACCGCTTCACCGTGCAAACTGTCCGCCGCGATGGAGTCGATCTTGATCCGGACGCGCACCTTTTCGCCGTGGAGATTTTCGTTGACCCAATCGTTTAGCGCCAACCGTTGGGCTTCGGTCGCCTCTGTCCCCGGCGGCATGAATTTGGCCGGAATCCTCCCGAGCAAAGCCGCCAAGGACCCCGGCGCTGGGGCGCGCGAGAGCGTTGGCGGCTGTGGGGCCGGTGCGGCGTCAGGCTGCGCGGGCCCTGCCTGGGGCGTTTCAGCCAGCCCTGCCTTTGCCAGAGCGGCCCGGACCTCCGCAAGGGCCTGGCGAAGATCGGCCACCTCTTTGTGCAGCCTCGCGACCTCCCGCTTCAGGAGATTGAGATCGGCCTGGAGTTGCGTCCCACTATGCTCCTCGGCGGCCGGAACGGCCGAGCCGCCGAGCAGCACAAGGATGCACGCCACAAGATACACCGCAGATTTCCAAAGGTTCATCTTTGGCCTCCTTTCCTGCCGCACCCGCGGGCCGCCGGGCAGTGGGTGGGTCGGCCGGGGGGAGTAGCCGAGTCCCGCCGCGTCCAAGAGGGCCAGGCGCGGCCCGTCGGCGTCCATGGCCAGCAGCGCGCGCACCTTCCCCTCGCCGTCCACCAGTTCAAAGCGTTGGGCCCGGATCGTCCGGGCCGCAAGGTCGCCCGCATGTTCTGGGCTCATCCTTGGTCTCCTTTCTTGTCCGCTGATGCCGCATTCCCAAGAGGACCTGCCGGGGCGCAAGATTGAAAGACCCTGGGCCCGGCTTTCTTGCTAAGACGTGGAGGTCTGCGGCCGGAAGCCGCGTCGCGGGGGTTCTCGGACATCGTGATCCCCTTTCTGCCGCCAGCGGAGACGTCCACAGATCCCGCCCGGCCGCGCGGACGGGATTCCCGGTAGGGACAGGACTACCTCCGGGGGTCGCCGCGGCGACCGGCCAGCCGCGTGCCGACGAGGGGTAACTCAACCGCACGGCGTGGTCGCCGCGGCGACCGATGGGTGCGACGCGCTTACAGCCACTTCTTGCGCTGCTCGGGGCGGATCCACGGGTCGGCCTCGGGCGCGCCTTTGGCCTTCAGCGCCGCGCTGTCCCACTCGATCGGCTTGCCGAGGCGCAGGGCGACCATGCCCACCATCGCCACCTCGGCGATCTCGGCGGCAGTGGCGAAGCCCTGGAACGTCGGCGCGCCGCCCTTGCAGGCGGTGAGCCATTCCTCCATGTGCCCTCTGGCGCGCGGGAGGGTGACGGGGACGGGCTTGCAGGCCTCGTGGTCGTTCACGCCGCGGAACTTGGCCTCGTCCTTGAGCTTGACGACGCCGCCTTCGCCCCACGCGTTGGAGAAGAGCATGCCTTTCTCGCCGGCGAACAGGACGCCGTCGCCCGGCACCTTGTTGTAGGTGGCCAGCAATTCCTTCGCCAGTTCCTCCGGCGGGCCGGCCTTCGGGCCGTCATGCCACCAGACCGAGACCGGGCCGAAGCCCTCGCGTGCGGCAAAGTCCCAGCGGAACTTCGTGGCCGACGGGTAACTGTCCTTGAGCGGCTCGGCTATCTCGACCGAGGCCTTCTGGGTCGCCCCGAGTTTCAACGCCCGCCACGGCAGGTTGAGGCCGTGTGCGCCCATGTCGGCCAGGTGGCCGTCGCCGAAGTCCAGCCACCGGCCCCACGCCAGGCAACCGCCCAGGTAGTAGCGTTTGAACGGCAGGAGCTTCGAGGGTCCGCACCAGAAGTCCCAGTTCAGGCCCTCGGGCATCGGGTCGGCGTTCATGTCGACCGCCGCGCTGAGTGGGAAACTGCGGTTGATCCAGGCGTGCACTTCGCGGATCGGGCCGAGCACGCCCGCCTGGATGACCTCCATGCTGCGCCGGAACGCTCCGCTCGAGCCGCCCTGCGTCCCGAGTTGCGTCGCCAGTTTGGTCTGACGGGCCATGTCGCGGATCTCGCGGGTCTCGGCCACGGTGTGGGCGAGCGGTTTCTCGCAGAACACGTGCTTGCCCGCCAGCATGGCCGCCATGCTCATCGGCACGTGCCAGCGCTGGCCCGCCGCGATCACCACGGCGTCCACCGATTTCTCGGACTCCAGCAGTTTGCGGTAGTCCTCGTAGACCTTGACTTTCTCCATCGCCGCGCCCCGCTCCCCGCGCTTGGCGGCTTCCTTCTTCAGGAGCGCGACCTGCCTGGCATCCACGTCGCACACCGCCACGACGTTCTCGTTGATGAACGAGGGCAGGTCCTGCCGACTCCGTCCTCCGCAGGCTAGCATCCCGATGTTCAGTCTGCTGTTGGCCGCGGTGCCGCCGACCGCGCCCGCCGGCACGATGTGCGGCAGCGCCAAGGCGCCGACGCCGGCCACGCCGAGTTGCTTCAGGAATGAACGCCGAGTGGTCTGCGAGTGGTGTGACATGATGGTTGCCTCCCGTTACAGTCCAAATCGTTCCGTTGTTCGACCGCCAGGGGTTCCGGTCCCCCGCACGGCTGGCGACTCTAGCTTGCGCGGCGGCAGGGGTCAAGCGCAAAGGGCGGGGCAGGGTAACCCCTCCGTTACAGGTGCTTGGTTCAGATAACCCGGGTGGCACGGCCACGCGCCGTTGCGTGGCCGTGCTCTGTGCTGGTCAGAAGTGCACGGCCACGCAACGGCGCGT
>JAPLML010000446.1 GCA_026387055.1 Planctomycetota bacterium
CCCTGGAAAGCAGGCGCTGCTTACAGCCCCCCCGTCATTTGCGCCAGCACGCGGCTGTACTCCACGAAGTCGGGCCACGCCACGTCGG
The DNA here is from genome assembly GCA_026387055.1 of Planctomycetota bacterium. Classification (GTDB taxonomy): domain Bacteria; phylum Planctomycetota; class Phycisphaerae; order FEN-1346; family FEN-1346; genus JAPLML01. The sequence continues at coordinate 89 of JAPLML010000446.1, forward strand.
CCGGGACGCCGTGGTCGCAGCCGGGGATGTACCCGCCGCCGCGGACGACCGGCTCGACGCGCTTGAGCTCCGCCCGAAGCGTCCGCCCGCCCCGCGCGATCGCCCGCTTGTCCACGCCCCCCTGGAAGGCCATCGCCCGCCCGAACCGCTCCCGGTACGCCACGATGTCGTTATGGGCCGCCACCTCCATCGGATCGCAGACACTCGCGCCCGCTTCGATCCAGATCGGAAGAAGCTCCGCGACGCAGCCGTCGCTGTCCACGCCGACGAGCGGCACACCGGCCGCCCGCGCCGGCCGCGACCACGCCTCGTAGCTCGGCACGAGGAACCGCCGCACCATCGCGGGCGAGATCATGCTGTGCGCCTTGTAGGCCATGTCTTCCGAGAGGTGGATCATGTCGGGCACCACGCCGCGGAAGATCTGCTCCAGCAGGTCCGAGACGAACCGCGTCCAGAACGCCGCCATCTCGGCCACGAACTCCGGTTGGTCGACCATCAGCAGGCACAGGCCCTCGAAGCCGCACCACTCGCGCAGTTGCCAGAACGGGCCGGAGAAAGAGACGACGAGCGGGTAGTCGCGGCACTCGAGCTCCCGGCACCGCTCGGCGAAGTCCGGCGGGAACCGGCCGGGCGCGTCCACCCGGTACCGCTCCTTCATCCACTCCCAGTCCTGGCGGTCGGCGACCGGGCACTTCAGCCACCGCCGCGTCACGAAGTCCTTCGGCAGCCTGAGGTACGTCACGTCGAACCGGTCGGAGATCTCACAGATGTTCCCCTTCCAGTCCTGGACCACGAGGTGCCCGTCCCTGCGCTCGAGCACCTTCTCCTCGAACTGGGGGATGAGGCGGAAATCCACGCCGAGGTCCACGCGCGGCCGCGAGGGCTCCGGCCGGATGCCGAGCGTCTCCAGGAGGTACGGCCACCACTCGACGTCTCTCGGCAGGCCCTGCGTATGCCAGGCCGCCAGCGTCGACTCGCGCGGCCCGCCGGGGCTGAACGGAATCCGGTCGGGCGAACCGAACGTCAGCGTCGCGACGAACCTTTCGCGCGAGTTCATACACAAGTGTCCCTATAACTGGACGTGTTCCGCCCCTTCCCGTTTAGCCGTCGCCGGTACGGCGACGGGAATGCGCTACACGGCCGCCCACGACGACCGTCGCCGTGCCGGCGACGGCCAAACACGGCAAGGCCGTGCCGGCCGCGGCTAAACGGGCCTGGGGCATACCTGCTTCGGTCCCGAGCCATGCTTGCCCCACAGTTCCACCACCCGGTCGGCCAGCGCCTCGATGGGCGTCTCGGGCGCGGCGTCAAGCCAGACAACACCCTCGAAACGGCTGAGCCACGTCATCTGCCGGCGGGCGAACTGCCGCGTGTGGGCCACGATCGCCGCCAGCGTTTCCTCCCACGACATCCGCCCGTCGAGGTAATCGAGCACCTCGGCGTAGCCGAGGGCCTGGCGCGGCCCGCGCGGCAGGCCCCCCGGCCGGGCGGCCAGCGCCCGGACCTCCTCCACGAGGCCCGCCCCGGTCATCCGCTGCACGCGCTCCTGGAGGCGGCGCGTCAGGTCCTCGCGGTCCCGGCGAATCGCCGCGACGAGGGACCGATACCGCGGCCGGCGGCGGCCCCACTGTTTCTGGAGATCCGAGATGGGCGAGCCGGTCAGCTCCCAGACCTCCAGGGCCCGCACGATCCGCCGCAGGTCGTTCGGATGGATCCGCGCCGCCGCCACCGGGTCGACCTCCGCAAGGCGCGCGTGGAGCGCCGGCGTGCCCTGCGCCTCCGCCTCGGCCACGAGGCGCTCGCGCACGACGGGCGTCGCGGCCGGACCCTCGAAGAGGCCCTCGAGCAGCGCCTTGAGATAGAGCGGCGTGCCGCCGGACACGATCGGCACCCGGCCGCGCGCGTGAATGCCGGCGATCGCCTCGTCGGCCATGTGGACCCAGCGGGCCGTCGAGAACGTTTCGTCGGGCTCCGCCACGTCGAGGAGGTGGTGCGGCACGGCCCGGCGCTCGTCGGCCGACGCCTTGGCGGTGCCGATGTCCATGCCGCGGTAAACCTTCATGGAATCGGCCGAGACGATTTCTCCGGCGAGTCGCATGGCCACCGCCACGGCCAGGCGCTCCTTGCCGCTCGCCGTCTGGCCGGTGATGATGAGGATGGGAATCGTGGACTCCATCGCCCCAAGGTGCGCGGCGGGGGGGCCCAAGTCAAGCAAGTTTAGCCTTGATATGGCCGGCCGAAAGGGTATCGTGGGGTGCGGAGAGGCAGACCTGAAGGCCCGGGGAGGCACTTTATGGCGCATCGGCTTCTATGGCTCGTGGCCGTGCTGATGGCAGCGCTGGCCCTCGTGGCAGGTTGCTTCTCACCCAAGGAGCCGCTCATCGTCATCGGAGAGCGCCCAAGCCAGGCGCCCTCGCCGCAGACCCGCAGTCAAGTCCAGGCGATGGACAAATCGGCCCTGGAAGCAGAAGTCCTGCACCTGGCGGGCGAGAACGACGGCCTGCGACAGGAATGCGACCGGCTGAAGCGCGAGAACAAGATGCTCAAGAAGGACAACGAGCAACTCAAGGACCAGATCAAAGACCTGCGGAAACGCTGAACCTCCTGATGGGCGAGACGCGCGGAAGCGAAGAGGCGGCGAGTCATGCCCCCCGTCATCGGCCAGTCCATTGGCAGCTCTCTCCTTTGGCGAGCTTCACCTCGCGTGTCTGCTGCCCATAGCGCAGCCGGCACGGACGGCCCGCCTGCGAACGGATCACGGCGTCCGTGAGCCTGCCGTCCTTCCATCGCATGTCCACCTCGAAGCCGCCGCGGGCACGAAGGCCGGCGACTTCTCCCTCGGACCAGGCTTTCGGCAGCGCGGGCAGGAGATGGAGTTCTCCCGAATGAGATTGCAGCAGCATTTCGGCGATGGCCGCGGTCGCGCCGAGGGCGCCGTCCACTTGCGGCGCCTTGAAGCATTTCGAGAACAGATTGGGGCACGTTTGCTCGGCCACCAGGTTCGCGAGGCAAAGGCCGGCGTGCTCGCCGTCCAACAACCGCGCCCAGCAGGCGGCCTTCCACGCCATGCCGAACCCGGTGCCGCGGTCGCCGCGCAGGTTCAGCGAGACCTTGGCCGCTTCGGCCAGCGCGGGCGTGGCGCCAGGCGTGATCTGGCTGCCGGGGAACAGGCCGTAGAGGTGGGAGAGGTGCCGGTGTTTCGGCTCCAGGTCTTCCCAATCCTCCAGCCACTCCTGCAACTGGCCATGCCTGCCCACTTGCATCGGCGCGAGGCGCTGGCGGGCACGCATCACCTGGTCCCGGAAGTCTCGATCGGTGTCCAGGATCTCGGCGGCTTCGGCGCACGCGTCGAACAGGTCTCGCAGGATCTGCATGTCGATGGTGGAGCCGGCGCCGATGGTCGTGCCAGGCAGGTCGATGCCGGTGAAGCCGTCGTGATAGCGATGGTTGCCGGGCCAGGCAGGGAAGTTCTCCGGTGACGTCGAGGGGCACGTGACGAGCCACGGGCGACTCGGGTGCTCCACCAGCGTGTCGAGGAAGAACCGGGCCGAGTCCTTGAGCAGCGGGTAGATGTCGCGCAGGTATTCCTGGTCGCCGCTGAACCGGTAGTGTTCCCACACGTGCGTGCAGAGCCACGCGCCGCCGGTCGAGAACGTGCCCCAGGTCGGGCCGTCCATCGGCGCCGCATGGCGCCACTGGTCGGTGTTCTGGTGGAAGACCCAGCCGCGCGCGCCGTAGTGGACCCGCGCCACCTTGCTTCCGGTTTCGGCCAGTTCCTTCACCATCCGCACCAGCGGTTCAACGCACTCCGGCAGCCCCGTCGCCTCGGCCGGCCAGTAGTTCATCTCCAGGTTGATGTTCGTCGTGAACTTGCTCTCCCAGGCCGGATTCATGTCCTCATTCCAGATGCCCTGGAGATTGGCGGGCTGATAGCCCGGGCGACTGCTGCAAATCAGGAGGTATCGCCCGAACTGGAACACCAGCGCGACCAGCGGCGGGTCCTTCCGGGGATCAAACTCGCGCAGGCGCTGGTCCGTCGGCCGGGCCGAGGCTTCGGTGGCGGGCAGGCGCAGGCGGACGCGGCGAAAGAGGCGTTGATGCTCGGCCACGTGGTCCGAGCGAAGCCGGTCGAAGGCCCTCCCCTCGACGCGTTGCAGGCACTCCCGGACCCGCGACTCGGGATCGCCGCCGAGATCGTCGTAGCGCCTGAAGTTGGTGGCGGCGGCCAGGAGCAACGTCACGGCATCGGCGCCGGCCACCGCCAGGCCGTCTTGGCTGACGCGGAGCGTTCCGCCCTCGTTCAAGACGCGCACCCGCGCCTCGTAGCGGACGCGGCCCTCGATTCCGTGCAAGCTGCTCGTCTTGCCGCGCAACACGAACTCTCCGGAGCCGAGCGCCTCCGCCGCGTGCCGCTCGTCGCCGGGAGTCTTGGTGTTGGTCACGCCGGCGATCCTGGCGACCAGTGAGATGGAGCCGGGCTTGTCGGCGGTGAGCCGGACAACAATGACCTGGTCCACGGGGCTGGCGAAGACTTCGCGCCGGAAGCTCACGCGGCCGACGCGATAGGAAACACCGGCGGTGGCCGTGTCGAGGTCAAGCTGGCGGCGGTAGTCGGTGGCGTCCGCATGGCCCGGAAACTCGAGGACGAGATCCCCCAGGGGCTGATACTTCATCTGCTCGGCGGGCTTGCCCATCATGGTCTTGGCGAAGAGTTCCTCTGCCTCGAAGAACTCCCCCGCGAAGACCCGCCGGCGGATCTCCGGCAGCGCTTCAGGACCGCCAGGCCGCGTCGGATCATAGGGGCCGCCGGTCCAGAGGGTCTCTTCGTTGAGTGCAACGCGCTCGCTGCCCGGCCTCCCGAAGACCATCGCCCCCAGCCGGCCATTGCCGACCGGCAACGCCTCGCTCCACTGCTCCGCCGGCCGGGAGTACCACAGGACTGCCGCGGCCGACTCGCCGCCGGCCCGCCGGGGGACCGTCATCTCAGCACCTCGGGCAAGTTGGGCTTCGCGGCGGCGCGCGCCGGCGGCACAGGTTCCCAGAGGGTCCGCAACAACTCGTGGATTTCCGGTTCCGCCGTCATGAGTTCGGCGCGGTTGAAGGGGAAGAAATCGTCCATTCCGAAGTACGCCTCGCACATCTCGGCGAAGAATTCCTTGGGGTCGGTCAGCCCATAGTGCCGCACGCGTTTGCCATCGTAGAGCAGCGCCGCATCGCCGCGCCCGCTCTTCTTGAACCGCTCGTACGCCTCGCGGATGCGCGGTTCGTCGAAGCCGAGAACCTGGTCATGGTAGCCGTGGGCCAGCTCGTGCAGGACCACCCACGGCTGCTCGTTGATGTTGCGCCGGGTGACAAGGTCGGCGGCCTCGGGGATGTGGACACACTTGGCGAGGTCGCGGGCATAGCCGTGCGCCTCCAGCCACCCCGCGGAAGGGTGATATTGCATGACGCGCAGCTTCCCGTGCGTCAGGTCGAGCACGATGGGGACCGCTTGCAGCTTCGCCAGGGGTTCCTTGGCCACGACGTACGTGATGTCGGTGAGCTTGGCTTCCAGCAGCTTGAGCGCACGCGTGCCCAGCGCGTCGTGGGGCGGGGCGAGCAGCCGGTCGTCCACGCGCACGGTCCACCCTTCGATGTGGCGGGTCGTGCGCGACGTGGGCTTCGGCGGCTCCGGGCGCCTGCCGGCGGCCGACTCGAGCAGTCGCCTCATCCCTTCGCCGAGGGCCTTGCCCGTCAGGAAGTAGGTCTCGGCATTGGCGAACTCGTGATGGCCGTGGCCCGGACAGGGTGACTCCTGCGGCTTCCGCACGAAGTCATGGGTTTCGACAAACAGGGCCGAGCCCTTGAACTCCGGCTTCGCCGCCGCACGGGCCTGTGCTTTCCGGATGGCCAATGCCGCCGGGTCCTTGCAGTCCGCCCCCCAGGGGCCGGTGAGCTCGCCGATGACCACCGGCAGGTTGGGCGCGTTCAGATCCTTGCGCACGTCTTTGATGAGATTCACGAGGTTCTTCTCATACTCCTCAAGGGCAGCCTTGCCGCCGCAGTAATCGTTCCATCCGTGCCACCAGACAAAGCCCGCCAGCTCGTATCCGCCGCCATCGTAGTTGGGAAAAGACTTCTTGAGGTCCGCCAGGGCCTCGCGGATATCGGCCAGCATCTTCGTGTAGTAAGGCCCCACCTCGCCGCCGGAGCTCGGGGGCCGGAAGTCCTTCGCGAGGCTCTTGCCGCCCCAGGCGGTCTTGACCAGCAGCACTTGGTTGCCGAGGTACTCTCCCATGACGTGGCCGAATTCCAGCTCGGGGCCGAAGTGGTGCCTGCCGCCGTAGACGGTGAAGCCGAGGGTGAGCGGGCCGGATTTCACGGGGCCGTTCTCGGGCTTGTACCAGGCCCAGACGTCCTCGCGCACCGTCCACTGGCCCTTGTCGTCCTTGAGATGCCTGTAGAGGGGCGCCTTGGCGGGGTCCTTCATGACCGAGTTGAGCGTGCCTCTGGCGTCGTTATAGTCCTTGCCTTCGAGGTCGGCCACGCCCTGGCCTTCCATGTTGGACTGGCCCGCCAGGACGAAGACCTTCACCGGGCCCTTGCCCGCCTGTCGCGGGGTCCTGCCTGGGTCTCCCGGCTGGGCAAGGGCCGGGTGGGATAGCGCCAGCAGGGCGGCTGCCGTGAAAGCCATGGCCTCGGCAATGCGATTCCTCATAGGAGCTCCTGTCATCGTCCTCTGTCCGCTTTGGGCAGCGGCGCGATGCCGCGCAGTTCGGGTTGATCCTTGGCCGCCTCGACGGCCAGCGCCTCGGTATGGACAGGCATCCCTGGGGTCAAGGACTTCCTTGCTTCCAGTGAATCCTTTGCAGGGATCCATTCTCCCCACCGGCACGGTCTTATGGAAGCAGAATACGTCAGCCCATTCCCCTCGCCGCCTCGACGGCCAGGGCCTGATCGAGTTCGGCATGGGTGACGGATAGCGCAGCGGTGCAACGACTGAAGGGAGAAACGGAGGATTCCGGCGGCCCCGGGTCAAGAGGTCTTCAGAAAGGTCATAAAACGCATGTTATCAACTGCCGTGGATGCAAAGCAAAATCGCCGTAAGCCTTTGACTTGTAGCCACTTACGTTTGGTGGCGGCGGGTGGACTTGAACCACCGACCAAGGGCTTATGAATCCCCTGCTCTACCACTGAGCTACACCGCCCACGGTGCGACCAATGTACGCCGTAAACGCGGTTTGTCAAGGCCGCGATGGGGCTGGCCCAGGGCGAACGCATCTAAAGTTGGCCTGGGAAGCGGGGTATGGCCGATTTTTCCTTCCGAGGGAGAACCTGG
>JAPLML010000739.1 GCA_026387055.1 Planctomycetota bacterium
CTGATCGGTATCCGCGCCGCCATGACCTTGATGCCCGGCGTGCCCCAGGTGGGCGTCTTCGACACGGCTTTTCACCAGACGATGGCGCCGCCGGCCTTTCTTTATGCCATCCCCTACGACCTGTATGCGACGCACCGCATCCGCCGCTACGGTTTCCACGGCACCAGCCACCGGTACGTGACCGAGGCGGCGGCCAGGTTCCTCGGGAAGCCGCTGGCCGAGACCAACGTCATCACCGCCCACCTGGGCAACGGATGCAGCATCACGGCGGTCCGGGGCGGCAGGAGCGTCGATACGTCGATGGGTCTAACGCCCCTGGAAGGGCTCGTCATGGGCACGCGAAGCGGCGACGTCGATCCGGCCCTGACGTTTCACCTTATCCGCGCGCTGGGGATGACCGTGGACCAGGTCGACGCCGTCCTGAACCGCCAGAGCGGCCTCTTGGGCCTGTCGGGCGTCTCGAACGACATGCGCGAGGTCCTGCGGGCCGCCGGCCAGGGCGACCGGCGGGCGCGCCTGGCGCTCGACATCTTCTCGTACCGCCTCAAGAAGTACGTCGGCGCTTACACGGCGGTGTTGGGGCGGGTGGACGCCCTGGTCTTCACGGGCGGCATCGGGGAGAACGCGCCGCGGGTGCGCGAAGGGGTGTGCCAGGGCCTGGAAGCGCTCGGCTACGTGATGGACGCGGCGAGGAACACCGCCGCCGACGGCGGGCCGCGCGACCTGGCGACGCCCGAGTCGCCCAAGCGCATCCTGGTGATTCCCACCGACGAAGAGGCGCTGATCGCGAGGGACACGGCCCGGATCGTCTCGCCGCAGAAAGGCAATGCTAAATGTTAAATGTTAAATGATAAATGCTAAATGAACGGCCAGCAGCCACGTGCGCCATCCACGCCTCTTCTTCTTTTCATTTAGCATTTAGCATTTAACATTTGGCATTTCTCATCTACCGTCGCGGCAGGAGGAACGCCGGCCCCTTGTCCGAGTCCCCGACCGGCATCTCGAGCTTGGGATCGCGGTTCATGATCGGCACCTGGGGCGGGCGCTGCGGGTCCATGAGTTCGGGATGTTTCCGGTAGTATCCCTCGACCTGCTCTCCCCTGTCCTCGCCGGTGTCGCTCCAGGCTCTCTCCATGTCGCTGGCGCTCGGGTCCGGGAAGCGGTCCATGCTCTCCACGTGGCCGTCGTAGAACGCGAGGTTGGTCCGGGCGCCGTTGCGGTGTTCGCCGGGATGCCGGGCGGCGATGCGTTCCGGCTTGATATCGCTGCCCGAACCGCCACCGCCTCCGCCCTGGTCGGTCAGGGGGCCTTGGAAGTACACGCCGTCGGCCACCATGACCAGGCGACTCCTCTGATTGATCTCGGAGAGGTCGTGCACCTGCATGGCCCTCCTGGCAGGATCCGGCTCATTCTCATCGAGAACCTCGGAGGGGAAACGCCCCAGGTACGCCGCAGAGCTTCCGGTGTAGCCGTTCCAGTAGTACGAGCAGTCGGTCTTGACGTCGTCATTGCCCAAGCGGTACCAGCCGTTCGCCCTCGGGTCGGTGGGGATGGCCTTGCTCCACGTCTCATTCGGGGCCACGTAGATCGTGGTTGAGGACGGGCACAGGAGGACGCTGGCCTGTCCCGTTCGCACCTTTTCGTCCGAACTGGTCTGCTGGTCGTCGACCTTGTTCATGTTCTGCGCGTCGATGTCGCGCGCGGCCAGCAAGTTGACCCAGTACAGGGGCTTCTTGCCGCTCGTCTTGAGGATCTTGCAGGGCGGGATCGCCCCGCGGTTCGCCGTCGTGTAGGAGAGGACGGACTTCGCGATCTGGCCGAGGTTGTGCTGACACTGGATATTGATCGCGTACTGGTAAGCCTTCGCAATGCCTCCCAGCAGCAGGCCGATCAGGATGGCGATGATGGTGATGACGACCAACAGCTCGATGAGCGTGAACGCCGCTCGACCGTACGCCGCGGACCTCGCGTTTTTCCCCATGATTTGGCCGCTCCCCGGAGCCCGATCCCCGTCAATGTGTTAAGGAATGACGCCACCGCATTCTAAGCCGCGGGTGACGTGATTACAAGCAGCAACTTCCCCACGCTGTTTCGCCCCCCGTGAACACACGGGGGGCAACCTTGCCGCACGCACCACGTGCCTGCCCCGCCGCGAAACAACGTTGCACGCCGCCACGGCAGCCCCTACAATCGGCCTGCAAGCGACGTGGGCGGGCCCGCGCGGCATCGCGGCACGCGGTCGCGCCCGCCACCGGCGGAGGAACCTGCCATGCCCGACGTTGTCTGCCTCGGCGAGCTCCTGATCGACTTTGTGGCCGTCGAGACCAACCTCCCCCTCGCCGAGGTCCCCGCCTTCCGGCGGGCGCCCGGCGGCGCCCCGGCCAACGTGGCCTGCGGTGTGGCCCGGCTCGGCCGAACCGCCGGATTCATCGGGAAAATCGGCGCGGAGCCGTTCGGCGACTTCCTCCGGCGCACCCTCCAGGACGCCCGCGTCGACACCAGCCGCCTCCTCTCCACCGGCAACGCCCGCACCACGCTTGCCTTCGTAGGGGTCCACGACGACGGCCGCAAGGAGATCTTCTTCTACCGCAACCCCGGCGCCGACATGCTCCTCGGGCCGGAGGACATTGACGGGGACTACATTGCGGGGGCGGCGTGTCTCCATTTTGGCTCGATCAGCATGATCGATCCGGGGCCGAGGGCGGCCACGCTCAAGGCCGTCGAGATTGCCCGGAAAGCCGGTCGGCTGGTCTCGTTCGACCCGAACTGGCGGCCCGCGCTGTGGCCCTCCGAGGAGCGTGGACACTTGGCAATCAGGACGGCCCTGGGCCTCGCCGACGTCGTCAAGGTCAGCGGCGAAGAGTGGCGCCTGGTCACCGGCACCGACGATCTGGCGAAGGGCGCCGAGGCGATCCTCGCGGCCGGCCCGCGCCTCGTGGTCGCCAGCCTCGGCGAGAAAGGATGTTATTTTCACCATGCGTCCGGCGCGGGCCGCGTGCCGGGGTTCAGGGTTCCCGTGGTCGAGTGCACGGGGGCAGGGGACGGCTTCGTGGCGAGCCTCCTCGTGGACCTGCTGGACCATCTGGAGGGCGGCGGGCGGCTGGAGTCGCTGACGCCCAAGGCGCTCGAGCGCCTCGCGCGCCGGGCCAACGCCGTCGGCGCGCTGGCGTGCACCAAGCCGGGCGCGATTCCCGCCCTGCCGACCCGGGCCGAGGCCGATGAGCTCCCCGGTCGTCGAAAGGCCTTGAGCATCGGGGGGCATGCTTTCGCAAAGGCGCGAAAGCACGGCACCCCCGGGTGAGCCTGAACGGACCACTGGAGGAGATTGCCATGAACAGCCGCGCGGTGTGCATCGGCCTCATCCTGCTGGCGACGGTCTTCGCGGGGTGCCTGCCGGAGACGCGGATCACGTGGTCCCCGGACGGCAAGTTCGCCCTGGTGTGCGGCGGCGACGGCCTGCGCCTGTGCGACGCCGACGGCAAGCTCTCGCCGCCGATTGCCGAGAACGTCGCGGCGGCGGCCTGGATGCCCGATTCCCGGCAGTTCATCGCCGTGTGGGCCAAACCCGTGGTCACGTGGGAGGAACTGCTGCCGTACCTTTCCGAGGAGTGGAAGGAGAACGCGAAGGGTATGGCCGAGGACTGGCGCCGTCAGATCCTCGGTTACGAGGGCGACTGGGACAAGTTCGAGCTTGGCCCCCGGCCGGCGGACATCATGGCCGGCCTCCTGTGCCTGCGCGACGAGTTCGGCAAGGAGCTGGCCCCGCGGGTCGGCGCGAGGTGGGAAGACCTGAAGGGCGTATGCCACACCGTGTATGTCGTGCAGTTGTTCGAGGTCGCCGACGGAGAGGCCCGGCCGGCCAAGGTGCTGTTGCAGGCGTTGGCGCCCATCGCCGAACTGCGCGTCGCGCCGACGGGCAAGGCGTTCGCCTATGCCGCGCCGCCGTACCCTCCCCGGAGCCCCGAGCCGTCGTTCACGCTCTTCGTGGCCTCCTTCGCCGCCCCCGACAAGCCCCGCCCCGTGCAGGACCGGGTCTCGATCTTCTTCGACTGGACGCCCGACGGGCGGAGCCTTGTCTATGCCTGCGCCGACATGGCCGAGCCCGGCGCGCACATTCCGCGCGTCAGCTTCGGCAGCACCGAGAGGGCCTTCCTGTACACCCGCAATCGCATGAGAGAGCCCGGGCAGCAGCAGCCTCTGCGCGCCGGGAGCATCACCCGCAGCGAGGTGGTCAGCGAAGACGGCGCCTTGGTGGAAGGCAAGAACCCCACGTGTCTGGCCAAGGTGCTGTTCTTCGATTCGCTGCCCGTGCGCTGCCTCCGGGATGGGCGGGTCCTCTTTGCGTCCAGGGAAACGCGCCTGCCCGCAACGCCTGCCGACATGCCGCAGGACTTCGCGCTCTTCAGCCTGGACCCGGCCAACCCGAAGGCGCTTCAGGCGGTGTTTACGCCGGAGGTGCGGGGGGAAGTCGGCGGTGCGTGGGACCTGTTCCAGCTCAGCCCGGACGAGACGCGGATTTCGATTCCCGACCCCAAGGGCCTCGTTGCCATACTGGACCTGGAGACAGGGAAGGTGACACGGGTCTCCGACGAAGCGATGAAGGGCCGCCTGGCGACGATCCCCGTGTGGCGGTCGAAGGAGGAATTGTGCTTTGTTGTGCCCGCAGGCTCGAAACTCGGTGCGCCCGGCGGCGACGAGGTCGTCCTCTGGTCCCCCGCCGGTTCGCGCTGCCTGAGCAAGGACTGGCCCGACTCGGTTGCCAAGGGGTTCCTGCAACGCAAAGAGCCGTAGGCACAGAAAAGGGGACATTCTACTTGTTGCTTGAAGGCGGGGGGCGCGCGGGCTACGTTGAGGGCATGACGCGAACGTAAGTCGCGCCCGCAAAACGTGACTTACGTTTCCTGACCCTCGAAAACCCCCCTTTTAGGCCCGAAGTTGTCCACAAAATGCCCTTGGCGCTAGCGCCAGGGCCGGTCGACCCTCAAAATGTTAAGATGGGGTAGACGAAATTTGACCCATCTTCGACAGTGCCTTTTCGTAACTCTCGGCAAATCAAGTAGTTAAAGATCCGGCGGCACGCCGTGGCACTACATCCCTGATC
>JAPLML010000256.1 GCA_026387055.1 Planctomycetota bacterium
GGCAATGCTACCGGGCGGAAGCCTATCCGAAAAACCGCGGGTCAGGCATAGTTATTGAAGCAAACGCGCCTGTACGTGTTTAGCGTAACCGCCTTTCATGTGCCACGGGTTGCCCGCCACGGCGGTTCTTCGACTTACCAACCCGTGATCACTGTAGTCTTCTTACCCTATGGGGTTACACAATAAGGAAGAAAGCTATGATAACCACGGGTTGACAAGCAACCCATGGCACATGTAATGAAACCACGCTAAGAAACTATCTCAGAACTGTGGCACGCCCGCCCACGGGCGTGCAGGTTGGTCACAGAACACAGCCGAGGCGGCTGTGCCACACGCAAAGGCCGCCCTGGCGCCAGGCGCATCGCGGCCGAGGTCGGCCCCGTTTTTCACTCCACGATCACCGTCGCCAGGCCGCGTCCGCGCACGGGCACCGCGAGGGTTCCGTCCTTGATCTCCAACGCTCCCTGCGATTCCTCAACGAGGTTGCACGCGGTCGCTTTCGTCGCCTTCCCCTGCGGCAACCGGATGTGAGCGGTGGTGGCCCGGCCGCTCACTTCCCAGAGGCGCAGGACGAGGCCGCTTCCCGCGTCGGCCTGCTTGGCGGCCACGACCACCACGTTCGGCTCGGCGACCTCCACCAGGCTGCCCCCGGCGGCGGGCAGGGGGCCGCTCGCCTGGGCATCGACCGGCACGCCGATCAGCGGGCTCGCCACGGCGGCCCCGAACCGGGCCGAAAGGGCCGCGTCCCCCTTCGGGCGGCTCGTCAGGGCGAAGCGGAACAGGAAGTCGCCGTCCTGCCCGGCCTTGTAGTTGGTGTGCCAGTAGTTGTTCATCACGTAGGCGAAGACGTGCCCGTTCTTCATCTCGACCGGGCTTTGCCACCTGCCCCGGTTGATGTCCTGGAAGCAGACGAGCGGCGCATCCGGCGTGGCCCACGCCACCGCCCCGCCCGCCGACTCGACCTCCACGAAGTGCTGCACGGTGAACCAGTCGTAGCACGCCCCGGGGAGCATGTCCTTGTTGGCATTCACGATTCCCACGGGCACTTCATAGCGGAACGTCGGCTTCTCGCCCGCCAACGGAAACGCGAAGTACACGCCCTCCTTCTTGTAGGTCAGGGTCTTCGTGAGGCGGTTCGCCAGGTCGACTCGCTTCAGGTCGTTCCACACGGTCACTTCACTCACGAGCCTGGGCGTCTGTGGCCCCGAGGTCTCGACGACCATCCGCTCGCCGAGCGTGCCGAGTTTGAGGCGCCGCAGCGTTGCCTTCTCGGGCGAGGCCGCCGTGAGTTTCGGCGTCACCGGGCCGCCGGCGACGATGCGGCTGCCGTCGCCGCCCGACACGTAGAGGTACTGGTTAGCGCGGTAGGGCGCGGCCGTGTCCAGGAGTTCGCGGTTCAGTTCTTTGTCGAAGACGCTCGTCATGCCGCCTGTGGCCGGATCGAAGGTCAGGCGATAGAAGCGGCTCTCGATGGTCGTGCCGTCGGCCGGCGTCGCGGCCGGGGCTGTGCCGCGCGCCTCGAGTCCGAGAGCGCGGTAGCCCAGCCCCGGGACGTCCTTGACCGCCACGAGCGTCGCCTGGCCGACCCGGCACGCGGCCGCGTCCTTCTCGGCGACGGTCGTGCCCTCGGGCAGGGCGACCTCCAGGATGTCCGTCCGCATCCCGTCCGTCGGGTTGATCACCACGAGCGACCGGCCGCCGGTCTTGACGAGCGAGGCCACCGCCTTGGCGGCCTGCGCCGCCACGGCCTTCGCCTCGCGGTCGGCGTCGTAAGCGAACTGGGCCTTGATCTTCCACTGGGCCTTCGTGAAGTCGCTCTCCGGCTGGCCGATGGAGCAGTGGGCGCCCCACGTGTGCTCGTCGTACAGGAGGCACTGGCGCCAGGCGCTCGCGATCGCCTTGTCCGGGTACTCGATCTCGGGCCGGACTTGCCGCGCGAGGGCCAGCAGCGTCTGGGCCGCCGTGACCGACTCGTGGGCGTTGCGCACGAGCGCGGTTTCCTTCGCCGACGAGCCGGCCCCGTCCTCCCAGTACGTCCCGCCGCTGCCCTTGACGACCGGCAACTTATCGCCATAGTTACTCTCGATGTATTCGTAGAACTCGGCGTTGCGGCTCAGGATGATCTTCGGGAACTCATACTGCTCGTTCCATGCCTTGACGACGTCGGCCAGGCGCGGGTTGAGAGGGCAGTTGTCGCTCACCGCCCCGTGGAGGAAGACGGCGTCGTACGGGTAGTCTTGGCGGGCCTCGTAGCCCTTGAGGGCCCCCATGACGCGCGGCCGGGCCTGCTCGACGCCGCTGTGCAAGCCCCAGGCCTCCGCGTGGGAATAGCCGGGCACGCACATCATCAGGAGGCGGCTGCCATCCGGCCCTTCCCACCAGTAGGGCGACTTGTTCCACAACCGGGTGAACGTGTAGCCGCGATCGGTGTTGACGGCGCTGGAAAAGTAGCGGATCCCGGCCGAGGCCAGGATCGTCGGCAGGGTCGCCTCCTGCGTCGGCACGTCGCTGATCATCGCGCTCTGGTAGGGGATGCCGTACTTGTCTTTGAGCGTGTGGGCGAACCACGTCAGGCGGCACGCCTCCTCGTGCGAGCAAAGGCCCGTCAGGATGTTGCAGTAGAGGGCCTGGACGCCCAGCCGGCCTTCCTTCGCGAGGGCCAGGAAGTTTTCGAGTTTCTCGCCCTTGCGCGTCGCCAGGTAGTTCTCCGCCTGCCAGGCAACCTCAAGGTTCCACTTGAAATCGGGGAACTTGCCCGCCAGTTCGGCCGCCAAGTCCGTGTTCTGGTTGTGTCGCTCGGCGCACTTCGGCTGAAGATCCGTGTAGCCGATGTCGGTGTGCGAACTGGCGGCGACATAGATCCGCCACTTCCGCTGCGGCGGCACCGTGACCGTGGCCGACTTCGACCGCCCGCCGACGGTCGCGGTGATCTTGACCTCCTGCGGCCCCGGCGAATCGGGGATGGCGATGTCGCGGCTCACGCCGCCGAAGGCCGCCAGTTGTTTCACGGGCACCTCGATGGTCTTGCCCCCGACCTCGGCCCGGATCACGAGGTCGGCCGCCGGGGCCGTCAGGGCGACGTTGATCTCGACCGCGCGGCCGACGTCGCCGCCGCTGCGGATGAAGAAGGGCGTCGGCGTGGCCGTGATCGACTGGATGTCGGCATCGGGCATCTTGCCCTCGGCGTCATTGAGGAGCGTGATCGCGTCGTACTGGACCCACGAGCCGCCCGTGCACGTGAGGACGATCTCGCTGGTCCCCTTCTTGAACGCACTTGCCGGGAGGACGAGTTCCAGTTTCTGGGGTTTGCCCGCGGCGGGGTCCGTCAGCGACCCGTCGCCGCCGCCGGCGGTGAGCCTGAACTGCCCCGTCCGCCCGCCGACCTTGACGACATAAGCGGGCGGCTCCCCCTTGTGGACGTCCGCGAACTCGACCCGCAGCGTGAAGATGCCGCGCGGCTCCGCGTCGAGGTTGAAGCGGATCGTGAAGGGATGCACGCGGCCGCCCGCCCACACGTCGGTCGGGCCGGGGTGGATAAACGGCCAGTCGCGGGCAGGGTCGCTCGTGCCGACCTCGAACACCGGATCCTTCGTGCCGAACTTGGCCCCCCATCCCGCGTGGTTCTTGGCGATCGCAAACTCCATGTAACTGCGATCGGGCTTGCCGATCTGCCACACGGTCTGCGGCGCGGCCGACGCCGTCGCCGCCGCCAGGACTGCCGACAGTGCCATCCAGCGCAGCATGAGATCCTCCGATCCCGAGGGGTGACCGGCCGGCCGCCCCGGCTCAAGCGTCGCAGGGGCGATGTCGCTCTCGTCCGGCCTTGACCTCGCCGTGCTATCTTACCAGCGTTTCGGGCACTCCAAAACTGAAACTTGGCCCGTCTCCCTGGGCACAACTCCTGCCGCGCGGCAAGGCGAAGGTGACCGTGAAGTTCCAGGCCCATCCGGGCAACACCGCCGATCCGCCGTTGTGCGATAGCCCTTTTCCTCCTTCGCAATCCGCAATCGCCCTGGTCAGAACCCATAACGCGAACGTAAGTCGCGCTGCGCAAAACACACTTACAACTTTGGAGGGCCGAAAACCCCCCTTTTAGGCCCGAAGTTATCCACAAAATGCCCTTGGCGCTAGCGCCAGGGCCGGTCGACCCCAGAAATGTTAAGATGGGCTAGACGAAATTTGACGCTTTTTTCGTTTTTGCGCGCGCAGCCCCCCCCTCTTTTGCTGTTTTTGATCGAAACACGCGCGATTTTGAGAGGTGCCCGTTGACGTAAGTCACTTTGCAGAAATGCGACTTACGTTCAAGTTGTGAAACATTTCACGGGCCATTGGCGCCAGCGGCCGCCATCGTTACGGCGGGAACGGGGACCGGGAAAGGCATTGTGGGAGCGTTCGTGAATTGACGGACCCGCCCCAACGGGGCGGCGGATTGTAGCCACGGGTGAAGCACCGG
>JAPLML010000085.1 GCA_026387055.1 Planctomycetota bacterium
GCGGGAGCGGCGGGAGACTCCCGAAATCGTACATCACCCGCCGCTTCCGCGGCGGGCTCGAGGGTGGCGGGCTCGACGGCGGCTGGCTCGAAAGCGGAGGGCGTGAACGCGGCGCCGGCGGCCAAGGCGCTCAAGAAGGTGGTGATCGTCACGGGCATGGAGTACCCGGGCCACAAGTGGAAGGAGACGGCCCCGGCGATGGCGGCGATCCTGCGGAAGGACCCGCGCCTGGAGGTCCGCGTGGTCGAGGACCCCGGCTTCCTCGGCTCCCCGGAACTCAAGACCTATAACGCGATCTTTCTGAACTACATGAACTGGGAGGTCGCCGCGCCGGGGGCGGAGGCGCGGAAGAACTTCCAGGAGTGCGTCAGCGCCGGCGCGGGCCTTGTCCTCGAGCACTTCGCCTGCGGCGCGTTCCAGGACTGGCCGGAGTTTCGCAACCTCGCGGGCCGGGCCTACGACCCGAAGCTGCGCGGGCACGATCCGTTCGGGACCTTCCGCGTCGAAATCACGAATGTGCAACACCCCATTACCAAGGGGTTGAAGCCGTTCGACACCCCCGACGAGCTTTACACGTGCCTCGCCGGCGACCGGCCCGTCGAGGTGCTGGCGACGGCCCGGTCCAAGGTCGACGGCAAGGATTACCCGATGGCGTTCGTGTTCACGTACGGCAAGGGCCGGGTGTTTCACAGCGTCCTGGGCCACGACGTGAAGGCGCTCGAGAACCCGCCCGTCGCGGAGCTCTACCGCCGCGGCACCGCGTGGGCGGCGGGACTTGAGCCGCCGTGATCCGGGCCCGCCGCCGTTTTGTTTAGCCGTCGCCGGTACGGCGACGAGAAATGCCGCCGACGTTCCCGCGGCCGTACCGGCCGCGGCTAAACGGGCACGAGGGCACCATAGGAACCCAAGCAAGGAGATATCAATCATGAAGATCGGATTCCACACCGACGCGTTTGGCTCCGTGTTCTACAACTTCGAGGGATGCCTGAAGTGGGCTCAGAAGAACGGGGTGCGCTTCATCGAGTGCGGCCTCATCGACGGCGTCAGCTGGATGCACGGGCTGGGGTACCTGCCGCACCTGGCGATGTTCGAGGACCCGCTGCTCATGAAGCGGAAGATGGACGGATACGGCGTGCGGTTCTCGCAGGTCGACGCGGCCTGTCCCCTGTCGGGCAAGGACGGCCCCCTCTACGGCGTGCCGTACGTTATGAACGCGATCCGCTGGGCCGTCATGGCCGGATGCCCATGCGTCGATACCACCGACGGCATGCACAAGCCGGAGGGCCTCTCGGACGCCGAGGCCCTGGACCTCATGAAACGCAGCTACGAGCAGATCCTGGTGGTGGCCGAGGCCCACAAAACCATCGTCAACATTGAGCCGCACGGCTACTTCACCACCAAGCCCGACACGATGGCCAAGATGCTGGCGTTCGTCGACAGCCCGTACCTCGGGATGAACCTTGACACGGGCAACACGTTCATCGCGGGCCAGGACCCGGTGGCGTTCCTGAAGCGGTTCATCAAGAAGGTGAGCCACGTCCATATCAAGGACGTGTCGGAGTCGCTCGCCAAGGCGGTGCGGGGGGGGCAGACGGGGATCGCGCTGAGCCACTGCGCGATCGGCGAGGGCGTGAACGCGGAGAACATCAGGAAATGTCTCGAACTCCTGCGCGACAGCGGCTACACCGGCGCCCTGAGCCTGGAATGCGAGGGGCAGGGCGGCCCGCTGATCGAGCGGTCGCTCGCCTGGATGCGGAAGACGCTGACCGAGCTCAAGATCCCGGTTGAGTAGCCCTTTCCGGAAGGAGGCTGCGACGATGCGGCAACCCGTGCGCGTTCTCCTCGCTGGCCTGGCCGTGGCGGGCGTGGTGCTGATGCTATCGCCATGGGTCATGGGCGAGACGGCCGTCTCGCCGGCCCCGCCCGCGGGGAAGAAGACGATCGTCTTCATCCCCGGCCCGCCGAGCCACGGCTTCGGCTCGCACCAGCACCGCGCGGGGTGCGCCTTCCTGGCGAGGCTTCTCGCCGAGAACGCGCCGGCGGTCCGGGCCGTGGTGTGCAAGGACGGCTGGCCGAAAGATCCGTCGGTGCTCGCGGGGGCGGATGCCCTCGTGCTTTTCTGCGACGGCGGGAGCCTCGTCACCGGGCACCTGGCCGAGATCGACGCCCTGATGAAGAAGGGCGTGGGCCTCGCGTGCCTGCACTACACGCTCGACGTGCCGAAGGCCGAGCCGGGCAAGCGCCTGCTCGACTGGATCGGCGGGTACTACGAGCAGGGCTGGTCGGTCAACCCGACGTGGGAGGCCGATTTCTCGAAGCTGCCGGACCACCCGATCGCGCGCGGCGTCCGGCCGTTTGCGATCAGCGACGAGTGGTATTATCACATGCGGTTCCGTGAAAACATGGAGGGCGTGACGCCGATCCTCTCGGCCGTTCCGCCCGACAGCACCCGGAAGGGCAGGGACGGGCCGCACAGCGGGAACCCGGAGGTTCGGGCGCGGCTGGGTGCGGCGGAGCACGTGGCCTGGGCCTGCGAGCGGCCCGACGGCGGGCGCGGCTTCGGCTTCACCGGCGCTCACACGCACTGGAACTGGGCGCAGGACGACTTGAGGAAGCTCGTCCTGAACGCCCTCGTCTGGATCGCGAAGGCGGAGGTGCCGCGCGAAGGCGTGGCGTCGAAAACCCCGACGGTCGACGAGCTCCTGGCCAACCAGGAGCCGGCCATACCGGCCGACTTCAGACCCGAGAAGATCCGCGAGATGATCGATCGCTTCAACCGCTGAGTCGCGGCATGTTCCGTCAGAGTTGAGATGAGAGTTAGCCGGGTGGCACGGCCACGCGCTGTTGCGTGGCCGTGCACGGTC
>JAPLML010000194.1 GCA_026387055.1 Planctomycetota bacterium
CCGAGACCCCGGCCAACTCCCCCTCGCCTTCGCCAAACCGCCCACCTGACAAGCGGTGGGGACACTCCTGTACCGAGGTGCTTGACGCTTGCGCGGGCGCGGCATAGAGTGGCGAACGTCGGCGGGTTTCTACCGGGTGACCGCAGGAGAACCACGTTATGCGCACCATTCGTGGGACCATCATCGCGATGGTGCTGCTGGGACTTGGGTCCGTCGCGACGGGGGAGTGGCGGCCGGCCGGCGGCCCGCTCCTCACGCGCTGGGCAAAGGACGTCTCGCCCGAGAGCGCCCTGCCGGAGTATCCACGCCCCCAGATGGTCCGTGCCGACTGGCGCAACCTCAACGGCCTATGGAACTATGCCGTCCGGCCGAAAGAGGAAGGCCGGCCCGACCGCTGGGACGGGAGCATCCTCGTGCCGTTCCCCATCGAGTCGGCCCTGTCGGGCGTCATGCGGGCGCTTGAGCCGTCGCAGCGTCTCTGGTATCGCCGCCAGTTCACCGTGCCCAAGGAGTGGGCGGGCCGGCGCGTGCTCCTGCACTTCGGGGCGGTGGACTGGGAGGCGACCGTCTGGCTGAACGGCAAGGAACTCGGCGCTCACCGCGGCGGGTACGACGAGTTCTCGTGGGACATCACCGCCGCACTGAAGGCCGACGGGCCGCAGGACCTCGTCGTCGCGGTCTTCGACCCGACCGATGCGCACTGGCAACTCCACGGCAAGCAGTCGCTCAGGCCGGCCGGGTGCAGTTACACGGCCTGCTCGGGCATCTGGCAGACGGTGTGGATCGAGCCGGTGCCGGAGGCCCACGTCGAGCGGCTCGTGGTTGTGCCGGGCGCCGACGCGGGGGCCGTGCGCCTGACGGTCATCGGGCGAATGCCGCCGGTCCCCGTCACCGTTGAGGCGACCGCGCTGGACGGCAAGAAGAAGGTGGCCGGCGCCAGGGCCGCGGCAGGCGGCGAACTCACCCCCGCCGTCCGCGAGAACCTCGTCAGCTTCTACCGGGCGGACTCGACGTGGTTCTCGGTCGACGCCGACCTTGTCGTTCCCGGCGCCCGGCCGTGGTCGCCTGACGACCCGTTCCTCTACGACCTCACGGTGGAGTTGAAGGACGCCGGCGGCAAGACGCTGGACACCGTCGGCAGTTACTTCGGCGTGCGGCGGATTACCATCGGCACGGACGAGAAGGGCAGCACGCGGCCGCTCCTCAACGGCCGGGTGCTCATCATGCCGGGCGCCCTCGACCAGGGTTACTGGCCGGACGGCATCTACACGGCCCCGACCGACGAGGCCCTGCGGTACGACATCGAGGCCGCTCGGCGGCTCGGCCTGAACGCCGTCCGCAAGCATGTCAAGACGGAGCCCCAGCGGTGGTACTACTGGGCCGACAGGCTGGGCCTCCTGGTGCTCCAGGACATGCCCACGGGGTCGGAGGGCGATGCTCGGACCGACCGGCCGCGGTCCCCCGAGGCCGCGATGCAGTGCGAGATGGAGAAGCGGCGGCTCATCGACCAGTTGCGCAATCACCCCTCGATCATCATGTGGATCCTGTTCAACGAGGGCTGGGGCCAGCACGATACGCTGCGATACGCGCAGTGGGCCAAGGACCTCGACCCGACGCGCCTCATCGACGAGGCCAGCGGGTTCCCCTGGCACGGCGGCGGCGACGTGGTCGACACCCACGGCGGCCTGCCGCCGAAGGACCCCAGGCGCATCGGCATCACCAGCGAGACCGGCGGATACGGCGTCAATGCCGCGGGCCACTCGTGGTCGCCGAAAGTGTGGACATACTTGACTTTCGACCCGAAGACGGGCGGCTCGACCTCCGGCATGGAGAACGACGCGCACGGCCGCCTGCCGCCGCTCGACGACGTCTCGAGGCGGTGGATGACGCGGCAGGTGCGCGGCCTGTTCCGTTCGCTCTGGCTCAACAAGGATGCCGACGGCCGCAGCGGCGTCTTCTTCTGCCAACTCGCCGACGTCGAGACCGAGTGCAACGGCCTCATGAGTTACGACCGGGCGGTCTTCAAGGTCGACCCCGACGCCATCCGTGCGGCATGCCGGGGCGAGCAGTTGCCGGCCGACGTCGTCAGCCTTGTGCCGTGCGCCTCCGCTCAGCCGACCACGTGGCGTTACACGACCGAGAAGCCGGCCGAGAAGTGGTCGGCGCCGGACTTCGACGATTCGTCGTGGGCCGAGGGGCCGGCCGGTTTCGGGGCGCTCGGCTGGGGCGCAAAGATCGGGACCCGATGGACCACGAGCGACATCTGGCTGCGCAAGCGGTTCACCCTCAAGGCAAAGCCCGCCGGCCCCGTCCTTCGCATCTTCCATGATGAGGACGTCGAGGTGTACCTGAACGGCATCCTGGCCTGCCGCGACGGCGGGTTCCTGACGGGCTACGACGACTTCGAGATCGACGCCGCGGCGGCCGCGTCGCTCAAGCCGGGCGAGAACGTCATCGCGGTCCACTGCCGCCAGACGGCCGGCGGCCAGTTCATCGACGTGGGGCTCGTGGAGCAAAGGGAATCCGAAGGAAGATGAACACCAAACCGATTAGCCGCCGGCAAGAATGACTTCGAGGTTGTAGTGCTTGAGCGCCCTCGCGCCGCACCAGTTCCCGGCGCCAGAAGTAGGACGCCGTCTCCCGCAACGCATGCTCGCGGCAGAACCCCGGGGCGAGAGGCTACTGCGCCGCTGCCGGCGCACCATCCGCCGCCAGAACGCTTCCTTGCTCTTGCTGCGCTGCTTGCCCTTGGCCGTGCCGTCGCTCCTTACTGGTGCACGGCCCGATCATCGTGGATTCACGGCAGGACTACAAGATGAGGTTCACCGGACGCTTACGCATCGCGGACGTACGCATGGCCCGGATCGTCCCCATCGCATGGACCGGGGCCGGGGCGCCAGGGCACGTTTCAGAACTTGCCCTTCGCCGATGCGACGATGTTTCGCTTGCCGTCGGTCCAGTGGTCCCTGTACCACGTACACGCCTCGAACGTGTCATCGAGGGACTTCATCTTCTCTGCCATCTGCCTGCGAAGGCGATCCAGCGTATCCCCGTGGGCCGGGTCGCGGGCGAGGTTCTGCATCTGGAGCGGATCGCCCTGGTTGTCGAACAGCAGTTCCGACTTGTCCCGGCGATAGATGGCGTACGTGTACCGCCTGTCGCGGACGGCCCGCCACTCGAAGCCGTCATTCCATTGCCAGGTGTGCCCCAGGCCCTGCAGGAAGGCGAACTCGGGTTCGGGGCCCTTCCGGCCCAGGGCCAGGTGGCTGAGGTCCATCCCCTCGACGGCGCCGGGAATGGGAAGGCCCATCAGCCCCAGCAGCGTGGGCATGAGGTCCGGCGTACCCATGCAGGCGTCGGAAACAAGTCCGCCTGGGATCGTGCCGGGCCAGCGGATGATCATCGGGACACGGGCGGCAGGGTCGTAGAAGGTGAGCTTGAACACCCGCCCATTGGCGCCGAACATCTCGCCGTGGTCGGACGTGAAGACGATGATGGTGTCGTTCTTGGTCCCGGCGGCATCCACGGCGTTCATGATCCGGCCGACGTTGTCGTCCAGGTTCGCCGTCATGGCGTAGTACACACGCTGGTAGGCAGGCAGGTTGGGCTTCCACTGCGCGAGCCAGTTCTTTGGGTCCGCGTTGCGGTCCATGTAGGGGTCGGGCGTCTCGGACCAGCTCTTGGGCAGCGGGAAATCCACGTCCTTGAACATGCGGAGGTACTTTTCGGGCACGTTATCCGGCCCCCACGGGTCGTGCGGCGTGCCTGCCGACAGCGTGAGGTAGAAAGGCTTGTCCTTCCCGGCGTGTTCCCGAATGAAGTCGACGGCCATGTCGGTCTGGCCGTCCGGCTCGTAGCCCGCGAACGTGTGCTTCACGGGCTCGTCCATGTAGTAGAAATTCTGGTAGTACATGTGGTTGAAGTTGTACGCCGCCCAGAACCCGTCCCAGCCGAGGCGGTACTTCCTCAT
Source organism: Planctomycetota bacterium (assembly GCA_026387055.1). Classification (GTDB taxonomy): domain Bacteria; phylum Planctomycetota; class Phycisphaerae; order FEN-1346; family FEN-1346; genus JAPLML01. The sequence continues at coordinate 3,971 of JAPLML010000194.1, forward strand.
TTCCGGCGGGATATAGGAGTTTTTCATGGCGTTGTGGTTGCCGCCCTCGTTGGCCCACAGGTGCCACTTGCCGATGTACGCCGTCTCGTAACCGGCCTCCGTCACCACGTGTCCGAGACACCGCTGGTTGGGGTTGATGCGCAACTCGTTGATGGCCATGCCCGTGCTCGAGGGGTACTTGCCCGTCAGCAGCGACGCCCGGTAGGCTGCGCAGACCGGCATGGAGGACACGCACTGCCGGAACCTGACGCCCTGCGAGGCGAGCCGGTCGATGTTGGGCGTCCTGGCCTTGGCATCCCCGGCGTAGCCGAGGGACTGATATCGCAATTGGTCAGCCAGGATGTAGATGACATTGGGCCTCTTGCGGGGCCGGCCGGACTCCGGGCCGCCGCCCGCCGCCCGAGACATCCCGCAGGTCAATCCCGCCGCGACGGCCGCCGTCTTCAGAAAGTCCCTTCGGGTGAAGCCGTTCTCTCGCGACATGCCAAACTCCTCGCGGTCGGGACAAC
>JAPLML010000435.1 GCA_026387055.1 Planctomycetota bacterium
CACCCGCGGATCCGGCAGCACCCAAAAGTGCTCCCACAAACTCGTCGCCATGGCCGCTCTCCTTCCCCAGGTTCTCCCTCGGAAGGAAAAATCGGCCATACCCCGCTTCCCAGGCCAACTTTAGATGCGTTCGCCCTGGGCCGGGGCTCTGGCGGCCGAGGCCATAACGAGTGACGAAGGGGGAGGACGTCATGCGAATCCTGATCCTCCTGCCGCTCCTCCTGGCGGCTGTGGCGGCTGCGGCCCGTGCCGCCGGTAGCTCCAACGCCCCCTTCCGCCCGCCGCCGCGCGTCCTCATGGACCCGCCCGCGTGGTACTCCCCCGCCCATTTCAAGCTGATGGGCAAGCCCCAGTCGGGCGAGTGGATGGCCGCACACCCCGAGCCCGCGCAATCCTTCCAGGACTACGTCGCCCTGAAGCCCAACCTCCCGACGCAGGAGCGCCACACGCTCTACCTTTCGGCGGTCGGCCCGATAGCGGCCACGGACCGCGAGCGGCTGGCCACCCTGCGCGAGTTCCTCGAGCTTTACTACACGCTGCCGGTGCGGATGGGACCGGACCTCGGCCTGAAGGACGTCACCTCTCGCGACCGCGAGGTCTTCGACCAGAAGACGGTCCGCCAGTACCTGACCGAAGACATCCTGCACCAGGTGCTCATGCCCGCCGTGCCGCGCGACGCCTACTGCCTCCAGGGCGTCACGATGGAAGACCTGTACCCGGAGCCGTCGTGGAACTACGTCTTCGGGCAGGCGATGCTGACCCACCGCGTGGGCATCTACAGCCTCGTGCGGTTCTACCCGGCCTTCTGGGGCCGCAAGGACGACGACGCGTCCCGGAAGCGCGGCCTCCTGCGAAGCCTCCAGACGCTGGTGCACGAGACGGGGCACATGTTCGGCGTGGCCCACTGCCAGAAGTACGAATGCGTGATGAACGGGTCGAACAGCCTCCAGGAATCGGACCGGCGGCCGATCCACCTGTGCCCGGAATGCCTGCGGAAGTTCCGCTGGAACATCGGCTTCGACATCGTGAATCGTTACGAGGCCCTGAAGGCATTCTACGAGAAGCAGGCCCTGACGGCCCAGGCGGAGTGGATCGAGCTGCGCCTGCGCGAGTGCCGAGAATCGCCAGCCACAAAAGGGGGTTGAAGACAGAGAGCCAACCGGGCACAATGTGCAATGTGCGGGGACGGGGGCGGCCAGCCTCGCAGCGGAGACTCTCGATGGCGGCGGTGGACGCGAAGATGCTGGAGGAGACCGTCGGCCGGATCGCCCGGGCGATCCGCCCCCGGAAGATCATCCTTTTCGGCAGCCGCGCGCGGGAGACGGCACGCCTCGACAGCGACATCGACTTGCTGGTTATCGCAGACTCCGACAGGCCCCGTTGCGAGCGGTCCGCGCCCCTCTATGGACTGCTGAGCGACATCCTGACCCCCATGGATATCCTGGTCTACACGCCGGCCGAGGTGGAGGATTGGCGGCAGGTCCGGCAGGCATTTGTCACCACCGCCATCCGCGAAGGCAAGGTGCTCTATGAAGACGCGGGCTGACCTGGTTGCCGGCTGGATCCGAAAGGCCGAGAGCGACCTTGCCAACAAAGAGTTCATTCTTCGGCATCTCGCCGATAATATGAGGCCAGGGATGCCGTGAGTCGGATGGATTCCGGCGCCCCAGCCCCACCTCCGCGGACATCCCCCACAAGGCACCGACGGGAAAAACTCCCTTGGCCTTCAGGGTGAGGCCGATAGAATGTTGGCCTCATTGAAGCCAAGGGCGCCGCAGGGGGCGGAGGAAGACGATTGCGAGAAAGAGCGGACGTTCATCCGTTGGCCCGCGGAAACTGCGCGGGCATCGGCGTAGCGACTGCCTGTCTCGCGGTCGCAGGACTGCTTGCCGCCGGCTGCGGCTCGGCCGTGCGTTTTCCGGCGGTGCTCCTTTCCGAGAACGACACCCCCGCGGGGCACGTCTCCTCCTACGACACCAACAGCGACAAGAAAGCCGACTACTTCACGATGCAGGGCGCCGACGGCCGCATCGTCCGCATCGCCTACGACCAGACGATGCAGAAGGGCGAGCCCGACTCGTTCGTGAATCTCGATGAGATCGCCCCCACGGAGGCCCGGCACGTCGTCTTCATCCTCGACGGCATCGGCTACGACACGATTCAGGAGTTCCGCCGGGAGGGCCGCCTGCGACTCTTCCATCCGCCGGCCCGCGTCATCTCGACCTATCCTGCCATGACCGACATCGCCCTGGCCGACGTCTTCCAGAGCGTCCCGGTCACCGGCTTCGAGGCGGTCTACTTCGACCACCAGGCCAACCGCATGGTCGGCGGCGACGGCGACTACCTGAGCCTCCGCAACGAGGACTGGGCCCGCCGAGTGGACTACCGCGCCGGGACGCTCACGGACCCATTCGCATATCTCTACCCCAACGCGATCTTCGGCCAGGAGATCGGCGATTTCCTGAAGCTCTTCGACCAGCGAGACCGGCCGGTCTTCACGGCCTACCTCGTCTCGACGGCGGGCCTCGGCACCCGCGAGGGGCGGGCGGGCCAGCGCAAGGCCCTCGACGGCCTCGACCGCCTGTGCGAGGACCTCGTGCGGCAGACGCGCGGCCTCGTCAAGATCACCCTGCTGTCGGACCACGGCCATACCCTTCAGCCATGCCGGCGGATCGACTTCCGCACCTTCCTGGCCGGCAAGGCGTGGCGCATCGCCGACCGGCTGGAGCGGCCGCGCGACGTCGTGCCCATCGAATACGGGCTCATCACCTACACGTCGTTCGCCACGCGCGACCGCGCGGCCCTGGCGGCGGACCTCGTCAAGCACCCCGGCGTGGACTTCGTCGCGTACGGCGAGGGCCAGCGGGTCGTGGTCGAGAAGGCCGACGCCAGGGCGTACATCGAGCGCCGGGGCGACGCGTACCGCTACGTCGCCGAAAAGGGCGACCCGCTGGACCTCGCGCCCCTCATCGAGAAGGCGAAGGGGACCGGCGGCGGCCCCCCGTTCGACGCCGAGGGGTTCGCCCCGGACCGCCGGTGGTTCGCCCTCACGCATTCCCATACGTACCCCGACCCGCTCGACCGGCTGTGGCGGGCGTTCCACGGCGCGGCCGAGCACGTGCCGGACGTCGTGGCGGACCTCAAGGAGGGCTACTGTGCGGGGTCGGCGTCGCGGGCGGGCTTCTTCGCCTCCATTGCCAGCACGCACGGCGACCTGAAGCGCAAGAGCAGCACGGCGTTCATCCTGTCGACCGCCGGCGCCGTGTCCCTGCCGGAGGGCCGGCCCGCGCTGCGCAGCCGCGACCTGCCGCCGGTGCTGCAGAACCTGACGGGCCGCCCGTGGCCGGCGCCGGTCGGAGGCAACGGCAAGCCATGACGGGCGGGCAACAGCCCATTCCGCCGGCGATCCCCAGGGTGCCACGGCCCGCTTGTCCGGCCATGGTCATGCACGCCGGGCCTCGCCACGGCCGGACAAGCCGGCCGTGCCACACAGGCACGGTCAGGCAACGGCGCGTGACCGCGCCACCCGCCGGCATCATGCCCACGCAAAAGGCGGCGTGGGCATGCCACCCCCTCATTCTGATCCTTGCGGCATGTCTGCTGGCCGGCTGTGCCGCCATGCCCGACGAGCGCCGCGCGACGTTCGGCATCGACTTCCGTCTGCCGCCGGCCGCCGCGGAGAAACCGTCGGCCATCGTCTTCTTCGTCGATGGCGTGAACCGCGAGGTCTTCGACCGCCTCCTCGCGGCCGGGAAGCTGCCGAACCTCCAGAAGTACTTCGTCGACCGCGGCCTCTACGCCGAACGGTGCGTCGCCAACGTGCCGAGCGTCACCCTCCCGAACCAGACCTCGTTCGTGACAGGCCTGTTCATCGGCCGGCACGGCATCACGGGGATCAACTGGTTCGACCGCAACCGCCTGATGACGCGCGATTACGAGGAGGTGAACCAGAAGAACGCGCTCGACGGCGATTACCTGGCGCCGACGATTTTCGAGCGCCTCCCTGACGCGACCACCATGAGCCTGTTCTTCCAGGCCCACCGCGGGGCCGCCAAGTTTGTCGAGAACTGGACGAGCGCCGGCCCGCCGTTCTTCTTCGGCTGGTACGGCTTCGTGGACCGGATCTCGCTGTGGCGGTTCGACCTCGTCGCCCAGGTCGCCCGCGCCCAGGGCGAGTTCCCCGCCTTCGTGATCTGCTACCTCCTGTCGCCGGACATGGAGGCGTACCGCCGCGGCGTCTCGTCCGACGCCTACGCGCAGGCCCTCGAGCACTCCGACGCCCAGATCGGCCGCCTCCTCCGGGACCTGGAAGCCGCCGGGCGGCTCGAGCGCACGGTCATCGCGCTGGCCTCGGACCACGGCATGACCGACGTGAAGCGCCACTGGGAGATCGAGAAGTTCCTGCGCGGCGAGCTCCGCCTGGCCGTCTCCGGCGAGGGATGGGCCGAGGACATCCGGTTCGAGGACCGCCTCCATTACTACCAGAAATTCACATGCGTTGTCACCGGCTCCGGCGACCGCTACGCGGCCATCTCCCTGCGGAAGCCGCCGGCGTCCGTGGAGGCAAAGGAGGCGGGGGCCGCCTTCGCGCCGAACTGGCTCGCGCGGCCGTCGGCCGGGGACCTCCGCGCCTATCCCGCCCGCGACGGCCGGCGCGTGGACCTCCTCGCGCGGCTG
>JAPLML010000374.1 GCA_026387055.1 Planctomycetota bacterium
CTTCAACAACTGGCTGCCGGGGGCCACGGGGGGCGACTTCGTCAAGGCCTGGTACATCGCCCGCCAGACGCACCACAAGCCCGAGGCCGTCACGGTCGTGTTCCTCGACCGCCTCATCGGCCTGATCGCCATGTGCATGATGGGGGCGGCTGCGGTGGCGGTGAGTTTCTCCGACGAGCGGGTCCGCGCCGCCCAGATCATCGTGGGCGCATTTCTGGCCGCAGTGATCCTGGCGGCTGTGGTCTTCTACAGCCGCACCCTGCGGCGGGTGCTGCGGATCGACCGCCTGCTGGCCGTTCTGCCGCTGCGGGCCACCGTCGAGAAGGTCGACCGCGCCCTGTTTGTGTACCGTTACCACAAGGCGAAGGTGGCGATCTCGGTGGCATACAGCTGGGGCGCCCAGGTGGTGAGCGTCCTGGCGATGTGGTGGCTGGCGACGGGCCTGGGGAGCCTGGCGGCGTGGTACCACTACTTCGTGAGCATGCCGGTGGTCTGGATCGGCTGGTCGCTGATCCCGGTGCCGGGCGGGTTCGGCGTGGCCGAGACGCTGGCGCAGAAACTGTTCGGTCCGGGCGTGCTGGGCGGAGCGGCGCCGCTCCCGGCCGCCGAGGCGGCCACGCTCGCCCTGGCCATGATGCTCGCCTACCGCGCCGTCCAGTTGGTGGTCAGCCTTCCGGGCGGCGTGCTCTACTTGATGCGCCGGACGGACGTCTCGCCGCGGAAGATGCAAGCCGAGATGTCGAACGAGAATGCGTAAGGCGAGGTGAACGGCACAAAGGCGCGCGTTCAGCGGGGAGCCGCAGGCGACCGTGTGTTTCGCGGGTGGCATGGCCATAGCTTGCCCACCGTGGCGGGCGCCGTTGCGTGGTCATGTGCCCCTGATAGGCGGCACGGCCGGACAAGACCGGCCGTGGCACACGCCATCGCACTTCGCGCGGCGGGTCAGGAGACCCGCAGCGCTCCATAAGCAGGCGCGGCCTGGTTGACTGAATTGCATGAATACGTGGGCGCCGTCCACCTGCACTCGTGCTACAGCGACGGCAGCGGCACGCTGCGCGAGATCGCGGCGGCCGGCGGGCGCGCGGGCCTCGACTACGTCGTCGTCACGGACCACGACACGCTGCGCCCGCGCGAGGACGGCTGGCAGGGCTGGCGCGACGGGGTGCTCCTCGTGCCCGGCGTCGAGATCACCTGCCGCGACCGCAGCCACGTCGTGGCCCTCGGGGCCGCGGAAGTGGCGAACCTCCAGTTCAAGCCGCTGCGGCGCGTGCTGTTCGACCTCCAGAACCAGGGGGCCGCTGCGTTCGTCGCCCACGCCCATCCGGCCCACATCATGGGCATCTCGCTGAAGGCGGGGGAGCTGCTCGACTGGGACATCCCCGGCTTCACGGGCGTGGAGCTCTGGTCGTTCATGCACGACATCTGCAACGGCCTCATGCCGTGGCGGATTCCGTCATTCATCTACACGTGGCGCCGCCGCATCCGCGGACCGCACCCCGACACGGTCGCCCACTGGGACCGCGTGACCCGGCATCGCCGGTTCGCGGCGATCGGCTCGCTCGACAACCACGCGATGGTCATGCCGGTGTTCGGCAAGCAGGTGCTCTCGTACGAGGAGGGCTTCCGGACGCTACGGACGCACGTCCTGACGCGCGAGTGGACCGGGCCGGCCGTTCTGCGGGTCCATTCGCCTGCGCCGGCGGCGCTCTCGCTCCTTCGTAACGGCGCCGTCATGGACTGGACCACCGGCACGGACCTTGAGCATCGCGCGGAAGAGGCAGGCGTTTACCGCGTCGAAGCGCGGTTCGAGGGAAGGCCGTGGGTTTACACCAACCCGGTCTATTTGAGGCCAGTGACAAAGTGACGGAGTGACGGCGTGGCAGAAGCACGGAAGTCATTTGATACTCCTGCAGGCCGGATGGCCGTCGTGGCCACGCCGCGCGGGCTGGCGCGGGTCGTCCTTCCGAAGGAACTCGCCAAGGGCGGCAGGCCCACGCCCTCGTTGCGTGGGCATGCGGACCAGCGACAGGCCGCGGCCCATGCGGCGAAGGCCGAGCGCGAGATCATCGAGTACCTCGACGGCCGGCGGCGGGAGTTCACCGTGCCGGTGGACATGGCAGGCCTGCCGCCGTTTCATACGCGAGTGCTCCGCGCCTGCCTGCGGATTCCGTACGGCAAGACCCTGACCTACGCCGCGCTGGCCGAACGGGCGGGAAGCCCCCGTGCGGCCAGGGCGGTGGGGCAGGCGATGGCCCGCAATCCCCTCGCCCTCGTCGTGCCCTGTCACCGCGTTGTGGCCGCCGGCGGCGGCCTCGGCGGCTACGGCGGCGGCCTCGACCTCAAGCGGCGCCTTCTCAAGCTCGAAGGAGCGATGTAGGCCGGGGCGCGTACGTGTCTAGCGTCATGCCTGATTGCCGGGTGGCACGGCCACGCGCCTTTGCGTGGCCGTGCATGGTCACGTGGGGGAGCAAGCACGGCCACGCAAAGGCGCGTGACCGTGCCACCCACGCCAAATATGTACCGGCGCGCAGCCCCGGCACCTGTCCCGCCCCGGCGGGTGCCACGGCTTGCTCGCAAGCCGTGGTTTCGGAATCCCGCGCCAAGTCCGAACACGGGTTGCCAGCAACCCGTGGCACGCGGCGAACAACGCCGGAATCGCGGTTTTGCCTTGCCCGCCGCGGCCCTCGCGGATAGAGTTCACCAGTCGTCCTTCCTTCCGGGACCATTTAGGGACTTCGGTTATGCGTATCCGCACTGTTTCCATAGCCGTGGCCGCTGCGTTGCTCGTTGCCGCCGTGGCCCGCGCCGAGGCGCTGGACCTGAAACGTTACATGCCCTACCCGGAAGTCCAGCCGGGGATGACCGGCGTCGGCAAGACCACGCTCGAGGGCAACACCATCGTCGAGTTCCAGCTCAAGGTCCTCGCGTGTCTGAAGAACTACGGCCCCAAGCGCAACCTCATCATCGTCCGGTTGAGCGGGGCGGGGCTGGAGCAGAGCGGCACCGTGGCCGGCATGAGCGGAAGCCCCGTGTTCATCGACGGCCGCCTCGTCGGCGCCGTGGCCTACGCCTTCCCGTGGTGCAAGCTGCCGCTGGCGGGCATCCAGCCCATCGAGCAGATGCTTCGCGTGACGGACCAGGTGCCGTGGGTCCGCGGCCGGCCGGTCGAGACGCCCGGCGCGCTGGCCGGCGCGCTTGCCCCGCCGCGCGACGAGCTGGTCTCCGTGCCGGTGGCGTCCCTGGGCCTGCCGGATGTTCCCGCCGCGCTCGCCGGCCGCGAGTTCTGCGACATGCAGCCGATCCGCACGCCCGTGATGGTCAGCGGCTTTTCAGGCCGCGCGATGGAGCGCCTGCGCGAGAGCCTGGCCCCGTTCGGCATGGTGCCGATGCAGGGCGGCGCCGCCGACGCCAGGACGGCGCCCGAGGCCAGGCTGGAACCCGGCGCGCCGCTGGCCGTCACCCTGGTCCGCGGCGACATCCAGATGACCACCATGGGCACGATCACCGAGATCGCCGGCAACCGGCTGTACGCGTTCGGCCACAGCATGCTCGGCGCCGGCGACGTCGACCTGCCGATGATGACGGGCGTGGCCCACGCGGTGGTCCCGTCGGTGATGAACTCGTTCCGGCTCGGCGCCGCCGCCCGCGAGGTGGGCCGCCTGACGTGGGACGAGGAGACCGGCGTCCTCGGCATCCTCGGCAACAGGGGGGCCGCCATGGTGCCGATCACCGTCAAGGTCATCGGCCCCGGCAAGGGCCGTGAACGAATCTACAAGTGCGAGATGGTCCATAACCGGCTCCTCTCGCCCCGCCTCGCGGCCTCGACCACCGGCAACGCCCTGACGGCCGAGTCCGAGCTGCCGCTGGACCACACCGTCAGCTACCGCGTCGCCGTGAAGCCCGCCGGGCGCGACCCGATCGTGCGCGAGAACGTGGCGGTCTCGCCCAACGGCGACGTGTACCTTGAGGGCCAGGTCCGCAACGTCGTCGGCCTCGTGATGGAGAACCCGTTCAGCAACATGAAGGTCGAATCGGTCGAGGTCCAGGCGATGGTCGAGGCCGGCTCGCGCCTCGCTGAGATCGAGGAGGCCCGGCCCCTGCGGAACGCCGTGCGGCCGGGCGACACGGTGCCCGTCGAGCTCAAGATCCGCCCGTGGCGGGCCGAGCCGACGTGGACGACCGTCCAGGTCAAGGTGCCGGCGGACTACCCGGAAGGCGCGTGCCGCGTGACCCTTTGCGGGGCCGACGAGGCCCTGCGCCAGGAGCAGCGCGACGCCCCGGCGCGGTTCCGGCCGGAGGACGCCGACAGCCTCCTGGAGTCGATGCAGCACGGCGAGCGGCGCGACCAGCTTTTCGTCCGTCTCGAAGCGCCGGGCGCGGGTCTGGCGATCGGCCGCGAGGAGCTGCCGAACCTGCCCGCGACGATGCGGGCCGTCCTGGCCGATTCGGCCCGGCGGCAGGTGACCGGCGTCGCCGGCGCGCTCGTAACGAAGCAGGCATCGGCCTACATCCTCACGGGCAGCCGCCAGGTCGAGATCGTCGTCAGCCGCAAGGCGCCCGAAAAGTAACATCATTTGGCCGCGAGCCGCAGGCGACCGCGAAGGAATTGCGGATTGCGGATTGCGAATTGCGGATTGAACGGCGAAAGACAACGGCCGTCGTTATTTAGCCGCCCAGCTTGCTGGGCGCGTTGGAATGTGAGATGCGGTTGCGTGGCCATGTGCCGTGATCGGGCGCACGGCCGGGCAAGGCCGGCCGTGGCACACACCGTTTGGCCGCGAGCCGAAGTCGAAGATTCACTGTGGCGAGGCGACCGCGTTAAGGCGACCAGGCATCGATTCGATAACTCGAGGTATAATATGACGAAGCGTGTATCGGCATGGGCGTTGATGTTGGCGGCGGTGGCCCTCCTCGCCCCCCTCGCCTCCGCCAAGACCCAGGTCTTTCTGGGCACCACCGAGGAGCAGTTCGCCCAGGGCCATGCCGAGGGGGTC
>JAPLML010000500.1 GCA_026387055.1 Planctomycetota bacterium
GCCCCGAACGCTTCGGGAGCCCAAAGATAGTTAACGGCGTTGGGTGGCATGGCCACGCGCTGTTGCGTGGCCGTGCATGGTCATGTGGGGGAGCAAGCACGGTCACGCAACGGAGCGTGACCGTGCCACCCACCTCCTGCGGGCAGGCGGCCCGGCCTTAAGTCTGTGGCAGGTTGACTTGCGCGGCGGTCGAGAATACGATGGGGCCTCTTGCCGAGCCGTCGGGAGCGGCAGCCTCCATGAAACGCCTGATTATCAACGCGGATGACTTCGGATGGTCGGAGGCCGTGACGGGGGGTATCCTCAAGGCCCACCGCGAGGGCGTGCTGACGAGCACGACGCTGATGACGAACCTTGAAGGGGCCGAGGCAGCGCTCGGGCGGGCGCGCCAGGAGGCGCCCGACCTCGCCGTCGGCGTCCACCTGAACCTGACGGAAGGGGAACCGCTGGCGCCTCAGGACCAGGTGGCGGCGCTTGTGGGTCCCGACGGCCGCTTTGCGTTTTCGGTGGCCGGTCTTCTTCGGGCGGCACGCGATTCCGACGACGTTCGCCGGGCGATCGCGGCGGAACTGGAGGCCCAGATCGCCTGGGCCGGGAGGCGCGGGCTGGTGCCGTCGCATATCGACGCCCATAAGCACATGCATATGCATGCGTCGATCCTGCCGATCGTCATCGACCTCGCCCGGACGCACGGCATCCGGGCGATGCGGACGACGGCCGAGTGGCGGCTCCCGGGGATGTCTCGGCTGCTTCCGGCGGAGTGGGGCGCCGTGGATCGCGTCCGGCAGTGGCTTCAGGAGAAGGTCGCGAGGCAGTGGGGCGTGGAGGCGCGGGAGGCCGCGCGGCGGGCGGGCCTCGCCACGACGGACTGGTTCTTCGGCGTGCGGGCGACCGGCGGCATCTCGGCCGAGCTGCTCGAACAGGTGCTGCGGGGGGCGCCGGAAGGGACGGGCGAGATCATGGTCCATCCCGGCCTGCCGGACGAGCATCCGCCGCGGCCGACGCGCCTGGCCGCAAGCCGGCCGCGCGAACTGGCGGCCCTGTGCGATCCGCGCGTCCGGCGGGCGGGCGATGAGGCGGGATGGACATGGGCGACGTATAAGGACCTGACGAATGGATCGATTGCCTGAAGGCGCGCCGGAAGGGCCGCGGCCGGCGTATTCCGTCGTGGTGCCCTTCTACAACGAGGCGGGCAGCGTCGAGGAGCTCTACCGGCGGATCGTCGCGGTCATGGACGGTCTCGGCAAGCCGTACGAGATGATCTTCGTGGACGACGGCTCGCAGGACGACACGCGGCAGGTTCTCCAGCGGCTCGTGGAGCGCGATGGGCGGGTGACGTTCATCGAGCTTCGGCGCAACTTCGGCCAGACGCCCGCCCTCGCCTCTGGGTTTGACCACGCCGCGGGCGACATCGTTATTGCGATGGACGGCGACCTCCAGCACGCGCCGGAGGACATTCCGGCGCTTTTGAAACCGCTCGAGGACGGCTATGACCTCGTGAGCGGCTGGCGGAAGCGCCGGGTCGACAATTTCTGGCTTCGCCGGCTGCCGTCGGCCATCGCGAACCGCCTGATGAGCCGCCTGAGCGGCGTGCGGATTCACGACTTCGGCACGACGTTCAAGGCCTACCGGCGCGACCTCCTCCAGCACATCCGCCTCTACGGCGAGCTCCACCGGTTCATCCCGGCGCTGGCGTCGGCGGTCGGGGCGAGGATCTGCGAAGTGCCCATCGAGAACATCGTGCGGCCGAAGGGCAAGTCGAACTACGGCCTCGGGCGGACCCTGCGGGTCATGATGGACCTGCTGACGGTGCGGTTCCTGCTGAAGTACTTCACGCGGCCGCTGCACTTCATGGGCCTCCTGGGCCTGATCTTCTTCGCCGGCGGCGCGCTGATCGAGCTGATCCTCGTGATCGAGAAGGCCGGCAAGGGCTGGGAGCACTTCCACATTATGCAGGTGCGCGGCCCGTGGATGACGATCGGGTTCTTCCTGATGACCATCAGCGTGCTCCTCTTTGTCACGGGGCTGATGGGTGAGTTGGTGGCCCGGACATACTACGAGTCGCAGGGCAAGCACATTTACTACGTCCGCCGCATTCACCGCAAAGGCGGGTCGTCATGACGTCCGACGCCGCGGCTGAGGGCCGTTCAGGTCCGTCGCCGGCCGCGCGGAGAGCGGCGCTGTGGGACGTGCTCGCCCTGCTGGTGCTCGCCGGCGGCCTGGTCGGCGTGCACCTCTCGCATGCGGCCCTGGTGGACCCCGATGAGCCGCGCAGCGCCATCATCTCGCGCCTGATGGTCGAGCGGGGCGGCTGGCTGGTTCCGCGCCTCCCGCTGGCGTTCCATCACGACTACCCGCGCAACCCGGTCGAGGGCGACACGTTCGTTTACTGGGACAAGCCGCCGCTGTTCTTCTGGCTCGGCGCTGCGGCGATGCAGGTCCTGGGTCCGGTGCCGCTGGCGGCGCGGCTTCCATCGGCCCTGTCCAACGTTGCCGCGGTGCTCCTCGCGTATGCGGCCGCGCGGATGCTGTGGGGCAGGCGGGCGGGGCTCATGGCGGGGGCAGTGATGGCCCTTGCTCCCGCCTCCCTGATCATGGCCCACGTGGCCCGGATGGAGACCCTCCTCATGGCCCTGACGGCGGCCATGCTCCTGGCGGTGTTGAAGCTGTGGGCCGGCCAGGGCAGGGCGTGGGTCTGGACGGTGGTCCTCTACGCGGCCGCGGGGCTGGGGCTCCTTGCCAAGGGGCCGGTGGCGGTGGTCCTGCCCGCGCTGGCCGTGCTCGCGGTTGTGATCTTCACGCGGCGGTGGGGCGATCTGGCGCGGCTGCGGCCCTTTGCCGGCGTGCCGGTCATGCTCGCGATCGCGGCGCCGTGGTATGTGTATATGCACCTTCACTATCCGGCGGGGGCGGACGGGGGCGGCGGATTCTCACGGGCCTTCTTTCTCTCCCAGCACTTCGAGCGTGCGACCGCCGACGTCTACGGCCATGGCGGCCACTGGCCCGGGTTCCTGTTGGGCATCCTGCTCGTGGGCTTCATGCCGTGGACGATCTTCCTTCCGCACGCCTGCGTTCGGCTTCTCCGCGAGGGCTGGCGCGAGTGCCGGGAGAGGCCGGCCGTGATGCTCCTCTTCGCGTGGGCGATCGTGACGGTCGGGGCGTACAGCTTCAGCCGGACGCAACTGCCGCACTACGTGGTGCCTGCCGTTCCCCCGCTGGCCATCCTGATGGGGGCGTACCTGGCCGAGAGGTCCGCGTCGCAAGAGCGTAACCGCTTGTTCGCGTTCGGGCTGGCGGTGGCCACAGCCGCAGGGGCAGGAACGCTCGGAATCATCATCTGGAGCCTGCGGTGGCAGGGCGTGTGGCACGCCGCTTATATCGGCGTGGCGGCGGGGGTCGCCGTGATCCTGGTCATCGGGAGCGTGGCGATTGTGCGGCGGAAGTGGCGGACCTCCGTGGTCCTTCTGGTCCTGGGGACGGCCGCTCTGACCGCGTTTATCTTCAGCTCGGATCCCGTGCGGGTCTACCGGCAGTTCACGACCCGCCACGAGGCCCATGTGATCCTCCGTCATCTGCGACCAGGGGACCGCATCATCTCATACCCGTACACTCCGTATTCGCTCGCGTGGTACCTGTGGCCTCGCGAGATGCTCAACCCGCCGAACGAGGATGCCTTGGCGGCCGAGATCAACCGCCCCGTGCGCACCCTTTGCATCCTTCACAAGAAGGCGGTGCTGCCGAGGCTTCTGCCGAGGATCCACTGGCCGACGAAGGTTCTGGCCGGGCCGCCGGACCGCGCGGTGGTGCTTTCCGATCCGCAGGTCCCGCCGGCAGGACCCTGACTGCGGGCAACGTGCCCCTGCGCCGGGCGGCACGGCCACAGCTTGCCCGCCACGGCGGGCACCGTTGCGGTATGTGTAGCGTGGGTGGCACGGTCACGCACCGTTGCGGTATGTGTGTAGCGTGGGTGGCATGGTCACGCGCTGTTGCGTGACCGTGCTTGCTCCCCCATGTGACCGTGCACGGCCACGCAACAACGCCCGCCGCGGCGGGCAAGCTGTGGCCACGCCACCCCGCACGTAACGCGCGCCGCGCCGCCTCCGACGCGCCCTTGACAGAGGCCCGTTTCTGTTCTATTCTTCTGGCGGGTGCTCGGGTGGTGGAATTGGCAGACACACTAGCTTGAGGTGCTAGCGGCCACACAAACGGCCATGCAGGTTCAAATCCTGTCCCGAGCACCACTTTGATGCGCACCACAAGCCCCGTGCTCCGGCACGGGGTTTGTCTTTGTGAAGCACCCGTCCGGCGGGGAGCCGAAGTCGAAGACTCGCCTCGGGCGAGGCGACCGCGCTGCCTGGGGGAGCCCATGAAACGACTGACCATGCGGGAACGGATGCTGGCCGTCGTCCAGGGCCGGCCCCATGACCGCGTCCCCTTCGTGATGTATCAGGGGATGGAGCCCACGGAAGACGTGTATGCCCTGGTCGGCCGCGGGAGCATCGGCCTCTTGCCGTGGATCGGCGTCCACCGCACCGAGGCGCCGAACTGCCGCTTCGAGACCGAGAAGATCGCGCGCCGCGGCCTTCGCGGCATCCGCACCACCCTCCATACGCCCGAGGGCCGCCGGACCCAGGAGCGGTTCTACACCCCCGCGTTCGGCGAGTCGGCCAGCCCCGCGACCTCCAAGCAGTTCGTCAAGGAGCCGAAGGACTACCGCGTCCTCCAGGCGTACCTTCGCGACGTTCAGGCTCATCCCGATTACGAGGCGCTCCAGAAGGCGCCGCGCCGGGCCTCGTCGAAGAGACGATGGCCCTGATGGGCGACGTGCTGCGGCGCCAGTGCCGCATTGCCGCCGCCTCGCCGGCGCCCTACGTATGCTTTCCCGACAATATCACTGCCCCCGCGATCGGCGACCGGTGCTTCGAGAAGTACGCGGTGCCGTACTACAACGAGCTGGCGGCCATGCTCGAGGGGCGGCCGGTGTACGTGCACATGGACGGCGACCTGAAGGCCCTGTGGCCGTCCATCGGGCGGTCGGCCGTGCGAGGACTCGACTCGATGTCTCCGCCGCCAGACAACGACACGAGCGTGGCCGACGCGCTCCGGCTCTGGCCCGCGATGCGCGTGGCCGTCAACTTCCCGTCGTCGGTGCACCTGCGGTCGTCGAAGGAAATCTATGCGACTGCGTGCGAGATCCTCGAGCAGGGCGGTCGCAGCGGGCGGCTCCAGATACAGATCTCCGAGAACCTCCCGCCGGGGGCGTGGAGGAAGAGTTTCCCGGAAATTGCCAGAGCCGTCGAGGACTTTGGGCAACCGTAGGTACGAACGTGATGGTGAGATCATGCCCACGGCAACCGCGCCCCGCCGCGGCGGGCAGGCCGTGGGCAGGCCACCCATCCGTTGACGACGGACAGGGCCGTAGGTTGGCGGCGCTCGTCTACCGGGCCCCGACCCATTCGAGGAACTTGCGCCTGAGGTCGCGCAAGGGGGCGCCGAACACGCGGTGGAGGCTCAGGAACCACGGCCGCCGGTAGCTTGCGGCGTGTTCCTCGGGGGTCATCAGGTCCGGCCGGTAGAGGCGTTTGAGCTTGCGGACGTGGTACAGGTCCGCCTCCTGGAACATCGCCAGGAGCCGCCGCTTGACGGCCGCCAGCGGCCAGCGCGACGGCCGCGGCGCCCACGAGATCTGGAAATCGATGAGGACCGGCCGCCCGTCGGCGCCAACGAGAACGTTATCGGGCTTGTTCATATCCACGTAGGCCATGCCCCGGGCATGAAGCGCCCGCACGAGCGCGTCGAGCCGGTCGAAGAAGTCGTCGGCAAGCCTGTCCTTCTGGTCCAGCAGGTCGTTGCCTTCGACCCAGGCGTGGGCGAAGGCGCTCCGGCCGACGCGGCCCAGGAGGCGCGGCACGTTTCCGAGGTCCTGGAGCAGGCGGTAGTGCCGCACCTCGCGGTCCGCCATGAGCCGGCCGGCCCAATCGAGGGGCCAGCCGAGCCACGGCTCGGTGTGGTAGTGCTTGAGGCAGACCGGTTCGCCGTCCGGGTCGCGATACCGGGCCGTCACCGCGAAGAAGTCGTGCTTCAGCACATTTTCGAGCCGGTACGTGCGGCCGCCAAGCGCGAACGATTCCCGCGCGGGCTTGCCGCGAAGGATCCGCTTGGGAATCCTCCCTTGTTCCTTGCGAGCCATAGTGTGCGGCGGGCATGGTAGGACGGCCAGGCGCGCACGTCAAGGCGCAGGAAGCGGGGGCAGGGGGCCGAGGTCGTACCCCCACTCCACGAGGCCGGGCAACTCGTCATGGTATTCGGCGCGGCCGTCCACGTAGAGGTAGTTCGAGCCGCAGCCCGGCTCGTCGGCGAACGGGGCCGACGCCCGATGCGGGTGCCATTCCCAGCGCTCCACCGACCCCGACGTGCGGAACGGCATGTTGAATTGGCTGCCGACCGTCTGGCCCGACGCGCCGCAGAAGAACAGGATGCGGCCCTGGAGGTTGGGGAACGTCCGCCGCTGCTCGGCCAGGGTCGTGAAGCTGCCGAGGCCGCTGTAGTCGGCGTCGCCCTTGGTGCCCCACGTGCACCCGGCCTGGCGCCGCACGTCGTCGCTGGTCCGGAACAGGATGACGTTGAGCGCGTAGCTTTCGGGCGGGGCGTCGAGCAGGGCGGCGCTGCGGGCGCGCGAGGCCCCGGTCACGGCGAGTCCCCGGCGGCCGGCGTTCGGATCGCATGGGCAGGTGTAGATATCGAGTGCCCCGATATACGGCCACAGGACGATGCTCCAGTGTGGGCCGGGCTGGCCCCAGTTCGCCGCGGGGCGCGGCGGGGCCATCTTCAGGCCCGTGTCGGCCTGGATCTGCCCGAAGAGGTTCGCCGGCACGTCCTGAGACAGGATGGGCGGCCACACGCCGTGCGAGTCGGCCAGGAAGCGGTTGTAGGCCCCCCCGATCTGGCGCAGGCGGTCCTGGCACTGAAGGATCCTGGCGGCGCCGATGGCCTCGAGCAGGGCGGGCACGAGCAGGGCGATAAGAACGCCGACGATCGCCAGGAGCACAAGCATTTCCATCAGCGTGAAACCGCCTGCACGCGGGTAACCCCCGTTCAGCGGGGAGCCGAAGTCGAAGACCCGCCGTGGCGAGGCGACCGCGTGCCCTTCTGACCGGCATCGAAGAGGTGGCGTGCTCCTCATGGCACCAGGAACGAGTCGGCCGGGGCCCGCGGGATGTTGGACGGGTCGTTGGGCATCCCGGCGTCGGGCCAGTAGATGTTGTCGGGCAGGCCGTCGGCCCGAACAGGGCCGCACCGCGGCGTGTCGTGCCACCGAACCTCGCCCGAGAGGTAGAGCACGTTCTGCCCGGTCCCGTTGTGGTTCAGGCTGTTGGCCTCGGGCTGGTTCTCCGGCGACACGACGGGTTGGCGAACGAAGTCGGTGCGCGTGTAGGGATTGCGGTCAGCCAAAATGGCGAGGGTGGCCGGATGCAGAAAACGATGGGTGGTGGGCCGCCCCCAGCCCATGATCGCCGGGTCGGTGGCGTCGTGCGCAAACTGGTTCTGGTACGAGTAAGAGCATCTTCCGGCGGCCACACGGTCCAGGAACCACGTCTCGGCGGGATCCTTCCAACCCGTTGCCGGGTCCAGCGCCAGGAATAGCCTTCCCGCACGAGGAGCCAGAGGTTCGCCTGGTTGCCGACCTCGCGCGTATGGAGAGACCATCGGCACGTGCCCGGCGCATCGAAGCGGCTGGCATAGCTGTAGCCGTCGTCCGGCACGCTGCCGCCGAGGGGCGAGGCCGCCCCGCAGTCGGGCAGAAAGCCGTCGTGGTCGGCGGCGTAGAAGAAGAACGCCTGGCCCAGTCGGGAGAGGTTGGCGGCACACGCGGCGCGGTCGGCGGCATCTTTCGCCCCCACCAGCGCCGCCAGCGAAATGGCGAGGAGACACCCGGACCCGCTCACCACGGCAAAAACCTCGACCAGCGTAATACCTCGCCGGGCGCCCATGAGCCAATTCCATCACGAAGTGCGAGGTAGTGACAACCCTATGGCACCCATCTTGCCCATGCCGCAGAGGCCACGCAAGGGATTTCAGAGAATTCCGTAACGGCTCAGTCATGGGCAGAGCATGGCCGGGCAAGACTGGCCGGGGTGCGCTGAGGGCATTCGGCCGGGACTGAGGCATCACGGGTGTGCCGAGATTTTGTGGCAAGGCCTGTTCGTCGGGGGTGGCATGCCCAGCGCGTCGTTCGCTGGGCATGCTGTCACCCATGCCGGGAACATGCCCACGCAACAGCGGCGTGGGCATGCCACCCTCGCCACAAACACGAGGTGCGCCCGGCATCACCGTGCGGCCCTTTTTTCACTGGACCGTTCCGCCTGAACGGGTAGGCTATCTGGATCGCTTGAGACGTAATCCATCGGATCTTCTTCCCGGCCACCCGGCCGTCGGCGGCCGGCGTCACGTCTGCATCGGCGGCACGAAACAGGAAAGGGGGATTCTTATGCGCTCGAAGCGACTGCTTTGCCTGTCGGCTGTGTTGGCGGTTGTGGCTTTGCTCTTCGCGCCCGGCTGCCGGGGGCCGGAGAAGGAGACCGCCGTGGAGAAGCCAGGTGCCAAGGCGAAGTCGCCCGCGGTGCCGGCGGCCCTCCAGAAGGTGCTCGTCGAGGTCGTCTCGCTGGCCCCGGCCGACGCGGTTGCCGTGGGCACGGTCCGGAGCCCGCGGGCGCTCGTCGATGACCTCAACGCGCTGGTCGGGCCCGAGCTTGCCAGCGTCCCGGGCGGGGCGCTGAGCCTTCTGCCCGCCGGCGCGCTCGATATGGACGGCCCGGCGGCGTGGCTTGTTCTACTGAGCGACGACGGCCCGGCCGTGGTCGTTCTCATGCGGGTCAAGGAGGCGAGCCGGCTGAAGGGCGACGCGGTGGCTGAGGGCATCCTCCGGGTCAGGCCGGCCGAACCGGAGATCTGTGCGACGCGCGTTGGCTCGTGGGCCGCCTTCGGCAGCCTCAGCTCCGTCACGGCATTCAAGGCGGCCGCATCCGCTCCGCGCCTGGTCGTGGACGAGAAGATGGCCGGCCGCATCGGCGAGAACCTCGTCTGGATCCGGTTCAACGCCAAGCCCCTCGCGGCGATGGCGAAGCCCGGCCTCCAGGAGATGAAGAAGGAGGCCGAGAGGGCCGTGGCCGCCGGAGGCCCGGCGACCGATGTCAAGGCCGCGGAGTGGATCGAGAACCTGCTCGACCAGCTCGACTCGCTCGAGGTGGGGCTGACGGTCGACGGCGACCGGCTGTTGGCCCGTGCCGGCCTGACCGTCTCGGAGAACGCGTCGCTGCTCGCGATCGCCCGCGCCATGAAGCCCCTCGACCAGTACGAGGCATCGCTGCCCGAGACCGACCGCTTCCTCCTGGCCACCTGGGCCCGCATGGACTATCCCCAGGCGGTGTCCGAGGCCAAGACGTTCTTGAAGCCCGCCATGGATTTCATCTTCGAGAAATTGGGTCAAGCCGCCGCCCGGGCAGGGTCTTCGCCTGGCGCCGCCGGAGGGAATCCCATGGACGCCCTCCGCAAAGCGCTCGAGGAGCAGTGGTCGCTGGCCGACGAGTACAAGGATGTCATGGGCAACCGCTTTGCCGCGCTCATGGAGATTCCCGAGCGCGGACAGGGCTTCTACCGGCTGACCGAGTCGGTCGAACTGAAGGATGCGGCCAAGTACCTCGCCCTGGTGGCGAAGAGCGCCGCGGCCACGCAGAACCTGCTGAAGGCCATCTCCGGCCAGATGCCCCAAGGCCCCGGACAGCCCCAGGTCGACATGAGCGTGGATTACAAGCCGGCCGCAGAGACCATCGAAGGCCTCGCCGTCGACGTCATGCGCGTCAAGATCGCCATGCACGTCCCCGAGGATGCCCCGCCGGAGGTGCGGGGGATGATGAAAGGCATGACGGACACGATCTACGGGCCCGAGGGCATGGTCATGCGCATGGCGGTTTGTAACAACCGCGCCCTGGCGGTCATCGGCGGGCAGGAACTCATGGGCCGCGCGATCAAGCGCGAGCGCGGCCAGGCCGGCGACCTCGCGAAACAGAAACTGATCGCCGAGGCCCTGGCGCGCGTGCCCCCGGACTCGAGCGCCGTCGCCCT
>JAPLML010000669.1 GCA_026387055.1 Planctomycetota bacterium
CTTCGGCCGGGGCTGGGTCCAGCAGCTTACGGAGGACCACACGCTGGCCGCCGAGTTGCTCGCGCGGCGCTACCTGAGCGAAGAAGGCGCCATGCGGTTTCCGCACCAGAACATCCTGTCGCGCGCCGTGGGGACCCGGGCGACCGTCGAGGCGGACCTCCTGACCTTGGCGCTCGAGCCCGGCGAGGCGCTCCTGCTGGCGACCGACGGCCTTTTCAAGGCGGTGCCGCCGCTGGCGCTGGCGCCGCTCCTGACGACGGCCGACGGCGCCGACGCCCGGACGCTTTGCCGCACGGTGGTCGACGCGGCGCTGAACGGCGCGCCCGACGACAACGTGACCGCCCTGGTGCTGCGCATCCTTGACGGTTAGCCGCCCAGCTTGCTGGGCGTGTGTTGTTGTTGCCAACGTTTAGCCGTCGCCGGTACGGCGACGAACAATAATCGCGGCCGTACCGGCCGCGGCTAAACGGCGCAGACGCGGCTGGCGGGCGTACGGATGCGGCGAAGCACGACCGATCTTCTCAGCAAGGAGCCACACATGTCCATCTCGGTGATTGATGCCGTCAGCGGCGCGTTCGAGCGGACCCGCCGGATGTTGTTCGAGCCGTTCGACATCGGCAAGTGGTTCGTGCTGGGGTTCTGCGCCTGGCTGGCCTGCCTCGGCGACGGCGGGGGCGGGGGCGGCGGAGGGAACTTCCCAAGCGGCGCCCGCTCGGGCCGGGGCGGCGGCGGAGGATTGCCGCCCCAGTTCCAGGCGGCGATCGACTGGTGCCAGGAGCACCTCGTTTGGGTGATCGCGGCGGCCGTCCTGGTTCTCCTGTTGTTCATCGTGCTCTGGGTCGTCCTGACGTGGCTGAGCAGCCGCGGCAGGTTCATGTTCCTCGACGGCGTCGTCAAGAACCGCGGTGCGGTCGTGGAGCCGTGGCACCAGTTCCGGACGCTCGCGAACAGCCTCTTCTGGTTCCGGATCGTCGTGGGCGCGATCGGCCTGGTTCTGCTGGCCGCGATCGCGCTCGTGAGCGTGGCGCTCGCCTGGGAGGACCTTCAGGCATGGGAGTTCGGCCCGAAGGCGATCGTCGGCCTCGTGACCGGCGTCCTGCTGCTGATGCCCGTGGGCCTCGTGCTGTCTCTGATCGCCCTCCTGCTGAAGGACTTCGTGGTTCCGGTGATGTACCTGCGCGGCGCCCGGGTGCTGGCGGCCTGGGGAATCTTCAGCCGCGAGATCGTCTCCGGCCACGTCGGGGCCATGATCCTCTTTTACCTCTTGAAGATCGTGGTGGCCATCGGCATGGTGATTGTTGTCTGCTGCGCCACCTGCCTGACCTGTTGCCTGACGGCCCTGCCGTACATCGGCACGGTGATCCTGCTGCCGCTGTTCATCTTCGAGCGGTGCTACTCGCTGTATTTCGTTCAGCAGGTAAGCCCGGCGTGGCGGATCTTCCAGGACGAGCCGCCGCCGTACGTTCCGGCCGAGTCGCCGCCGGCGGCGTGAGGCGGGGATGGATACCGTGTGGCACGGCCACAGCCTGCCCGCCGCGGCGGGTGCTGTTGCATGGCTATGTTTCATACGCCGCGGCGCTCTGACTCACATGGCCACCCAACATCGGGGTACGTGTTTAGCGTGGGTGGCACGGTCACGCGCCTTTGCGTGACCGTGCTTGCTTCCCCATGTGACCGTGCACGGCCACGCAACAGCGCGTGGCCGTGCCACCCGGCAATCTCGTATCACGCTGAACACGTACACATCGGGTGGCCATGCCACCCATCAACCGACCAGCGACGGATCGCTACTTCGCCGCCTTCGCGCTCGGCGTCGTGTCGGCCTTGAGGTCGCCGAGGGCGAACTGGATGCCGTCCAGGAAATGCTGGAGGACCTTCGGGTTCCAGAAGAGCGGGTGCTCGTGCCCCAGGGCGCAGTAGAAGACCCGCCCCTGGCCGTAGGACTTCACCCATGTCATGGCGAAGTCGCCGTCCGTGCGGTTGATGCCCTTGACGTTCATGTTTGTCCGGGCGGTGTCGATCGAGAGGAGCACCCGCACCCGCTCGCGCGAATACGGGTCCTTGACCTGGTAGATCTCGTCGGTGACCGTGAAGGGCTCTGCCTTGAACGCGCGGGCCACGGGGTGGGCGGGGTCGTCGACCTTGAGCGTGACGGTCGAGCCCGAGCCCCACGGATGGTTGTCGAACCGCGCCGCCATGATCTCGCCGAACTCGGGCCACTGGCGGAAACAGGCGACCCCCGCGTGGATGACCGCGAGGCCCTTGCCGCCGGCGAGGTACGCGGCCAGGCTCTTCTTGAGCCGCTCGTCGCGTGCGGCGGCCTTCGCCTTTTCCTCGCCCGCCAGCTTGGCGAAGTTCTCGGGCAGGAAGATCTCCTCGTTGGTGTTGTTGAAGCAGACCGCGTCGAACTCCTTGAGTTTGTCGGGCTCGAAGTTCGCCAGGTCGTCGCTCACGGTGGCCTCGAAGGCGCCGGTCTTCCTGGCGAGGGCGTCCGCGGCCGCCTTCCCGTACGGGATGGCCGTGTGCCAGAAGCCGTAGGCGACCGAGAACACGAGGAGCTTCCTCGGCTTCTCCGGTTTGACCGCCGGCTGGACGCCGGCCGCCGCGGCGGTGATCTTCTCGATCTCTTGCGCCGACGGCTCCTTCCGCTCGGCGGCCGGCAGCGCGGTCGCGGCGAGAACGGCGAGTCCCACGAAGCCCAGGATCAGGGCCACGGTTCCCTTGCGTGCATTCATGACGTGCTCCTCACCATTCGTGTCGGGGGATTCCAACTGGGAACAGAATACGGCGGCAGGACGGCGCCTGACAACACTAAAACGCCGGCCTAAAACGCCGGGCGCACCTCATGTTTGTGGCGAGGGTGGCACGCAACGCCGTTAACTAAGAACCGGCCACAGGTGACGTAAACCCCTGCAGCAACATGGGTTACGCGCGCGAAGAGGCCTTGGTTCGCTTCTCTGCATCCGGCGGCGTCTCCGCCTCTGGGGACCGTCAGTCGCGCCGAGGCAG
>JAPLML010000049.1 GCA_026387055.1 Planctomycetota bacterium
AGGAGGCGTGGCGGCGCCTCGAAGAAGCGGACCCTGCGGGCGTCAAGCGCGGCACCTGGGACTTTCGGAGAAAGGCGACAACCGAGGGCGGCGAAGAACCTGTTGATTCCCGTCCGGAAATGCATCCCCCAGCGCGGCCGCTTCAGACTCCCGGATGTCGCCACCCTGGCCAGTCCGTCGAGCGAGGACGCGCTCCCACTCGGACAATTGGCGCGCGATCTGAAGCAACGCGGCATCCGTGCGCCTGTGGAGCGCAACGCCTGGGGCCCGGCCGCCGTGCGGATCCGCCGCGACAAGGCTGTCGCCGGACCGGAGGCCTACCACCTCACGATTTCGCCCGGCGGCATCGATATCACGGCCTCGGCCGACGCCGGCGCCTACTACGGCGTGCAGACCCTGCGCGAGCTTGTGACCGTCCACGGCCGCGCCCTGCCCGCCTGCACGATCGACGATGCCCCGGACTTCGGCCGGCGCGGCGTGTACCTCGACTGCTCGCGCGGCAAGGTGCCGAAGGTCGAGACGCTCAAGGCGCTCGTGGAGCGGCTCGCGCGGTGGAAGATCAACGAACTCCAGCTCTACGTCGAGAACGTGTTCACGTTCCGCCGCCATCCGGCGATCGGGCGGGGGTACAGCCCCTTCAAGCCGCAGGAACTGCTCGAAGTCCAGGATCATTGCCGCAGGCACCACGTCCGGTTCGTCGGGTCGCTGGCGAGCTTTGGCCACCTCGAGAAGATCCTGGCCCTGCCCCCGTACCGCCACCTGGGCGAGATGCCCGGCTTCGGCGGTCTGCCCGGCGGCACGACGCTCTGCCCCGGCGACCCCGGCTCGATCCGCCTCGTCGCGGAGATGTACGAGGAGTTCCTGCCGCTCTTCGAGGCCGAGGACTTCAACGTCTGCGGCGACGAAACGTGGGAGCTCGGCAGGGGACGCAGCCGGGGCCGGGCCGAGCGCGTCGGCGTGGGGCGCGTGTACCTGGAGTTCCTCAAGAAGATCCGCCGCCTGTGCCTCAAGCACGGCAAGCGCATGAACGCCTGGGCCGACATCGTCCTGGACCACGCGGAACTCCTGCCGGACGTCCCCAAAGATATTGTCATGCTTAACTGGGACTATCACCCGCAGGGAAGCCGCCTCCCGCGGACCCGCGAGATCGCGGCCGCCGGGATCCCGGTCGTGGTCTGCCCCGGCACGAACAGCTGGAACAGCCACGGCTGCCGGCTGCGGATGGGGATGCGGAACATCGCCCGCTTCGCCGCCGAGGGCCTCGCGCGGGGCGCCGAGGGGCTCCTCAACACCGACTGGGGCGACAACGGCCACCGCAACATGCTCGCCATCAGCCTCCACAACTACGCCTGGGGCGCGGCCAACAGTTGGCGCCACGGCGGCGCCGCGGAGGCAAAGTTCACGGAGCGGTTCTGCCTGCACACGTTCGGCGCCGCCGACGGCTCGC
Source organism: Planctomycetota bacterium (assembly GCA_026387055.1). Taxonomy (GTDB): domain Bacteria; phylum Planctomycetota; class Phycisphaerae; order FEN-1346; family FEN-1346; genus JAPLML01. The sequence goes on from JAPLML010000049.1 coordinate 1,448, forward strand.
TGCCTGGCGCCATCCGTGCCCTCGGCCGCGCGGACGAGGCGCTGGGCCTCCCGTACGCGAACGGCGGCATCCTCTTCAATGCTTTCCTCGGCCCCGTGCGGAAGATCCTCGCCCGCGACGACCGGCTCACCCAGTCGCTCGGGAAGGTCCGCCCGGCGGGCCTGGCCCGGCATGCGGAGGCGCTGGCGGCCCTGCGATGGCCGGAGCCTTCCTCGGCTCCAGAACCTTTCCTGCGAACGTCGGTGGAGGAGTTTGCCCTGGCCACGCGGCTCGACCTGGCGGCCTGCCTGAGGACCGCCGCCCTGAAGAAGATGATGGACGGCGTGGCGCCTTCGCGGCCCGAGTTCAAGCGTCTCATCGACGCGACGGTCACCGCGGCCAGGGAACTCGAGCGCGTCTGGCTCCTCGGGAACCGGCCGTCGCGCCTGCGCGACAACCTCAAGGGGATGCGCCAAGCCGTCCGGGAATACCGTAAACTCGCGCGGGTGTGATCCCGTGGGTGGCACGGCTCTTCCGTGCTATGACTTCCCCTCAATCGCCGCCCGGAGCGATCCGCCGCCGGCGCGAAGCAGTCGCCGCGCCTCGACGTAGTCGATCCCGCGGAAGTGCATCACGAGGGCCGCCTTCACCATGCCGCGCGCCTTGCTGAGGAGTTGGCGCGCGCGCGGGCGTGCGAGGCCCGTGATCGCCATGACGATCCGCTCGGCCCGGTCGCGGAGCTTGGCGTTCGTCGCCCCCAGGTCCACCATGAGGTTGCCGTAGACCTTCCCCAGGCGGACCATGGCCGTCGTGGTAAGCGTGTTGAGGACAAGCTTGGTAGCCGTGCCGGCCTTCATCCGCGTGGAACCCGTGACCACCTCGGGTCCGACCAAGGGATTGATGATGATATCGACCTCGATGTCATCAACGGCTTCGGGGGCGCAGGTGACAAAGACCGTTCTCGCCCCCGCCCGGCGGGCCCGCTCGATGGCGCCTCGCACGAAAGGCGTGATGCCGCAGGCCGCGATTCCCACGACCACGTCTGCTGCTTTCAAGTGTTTTTTCGCGATGGCGGCCGCGCCGTCTTCAGCCCGGTCCTCGGCCCCTTCAACGCTGCGGACGAGGGCCTTCCGCCCGCCCGCGATAATCCCCTGGACCCTTGACGGCGGCGTGCCGTAGGTCGGCGGGCACTCGGCCGCATCGAGGACGCCGAGGCGTCCGCTCGTGCCGGCCCCGACGTAAACGAGCCGCCCGCCCTGCCGCAGGCCCTCGACGATGAGATCTGCCGCCCGGGCGATCTTCCTACGCTCGCGCCCGACCGCCGCCGCCACCTTGCGGTCCTCGGCATTGATGATGTCCACGACCTGGAGCGTCGAGCGGCGGTCGATGTTGCGGCTGCGGGCGTTACGCTTCTCGGTCGTCAGTTTGGAGCGGTCTCTGATCATCTCATTCACCATCGCGCCATGGACGGACGCGCACAATCTTACCAAGAATCACGGGCTTGTCAGCCCCCGTGGCGGCGGGAACGTTCGACGGGATGCCGAGGAGGGTCGCGTAGGCGAGGATGGCGAACGAAACGGCCTCCTTGGCGTCGGCGTTGATGCCGAGGTCGTCGGTCCGCAAGACCTTGGCGGGCGCGGCGGCTTCCTCCAGCATCCTCACGAGCGTCCGATTCCTCGCCCCGCCGCCGCAGAGGATGATCTCGTCCACGGGTGCGGGGAGATGGCGACGGTAAGCGTCGGCGATGCTCCGCGCCGTGAAGGCCGTGACGGTCGCCAGGATATCGAGCGGCGCGATGCCGCGTTTTCGGGCCCGCGCGAGAAGGGCATCCGAGAACTGCGTGCCGAACACCTCCCTGCCGGTGGATTTCGGCGGGCGACGACTGAAGTAGGGATGCCGCATAAGCTCCCTCAGCAATCCCACGTTGACCCTGCCACGCGCCGCCAAGCGGCCACCGGCATCGTAGGCCTGCTTGTCGCCGGTCATCCGCTGTGCCGCGCGGTCGATGATCATGTTGCCGGGGCCCGTGTCGAACGCAAGAACGTCGCCAATTCCCC
>JAPLML010000667.1 GCA_026387055.1 Planctomycetota bacterium
CCCATCGTCACGCTCGAACTGCCGCGGGGTGCCGGGCGGACCGGCACCGAGGCCTCCTGGGAAGCCTTCGCTTCGGCCTTGCTGGAAGCCATCGCCTGGCCCGAGCCGGCGGCCAAGTGATGGAATCCGGGTGTAGCAGCGAGAGGGCCGGGCACCGATGCGTAGGACCTCTAGGCGCTCAGGAGCCTGAACCTCATGCGGAAGCCGCGGGAGATCGCGGCGGGCTTGATGGCCGCACGATGAGCCTCACGGCGGCGTGATCTCGCCGCCGGGGTCCCACAGGTCTTCCCAGCCCTGGCCGTCCTTCCACAGGAAGACCTGCCCCTTGATGAGGCGGCAGTTCCTGTCGATGCCCTCAATCTCCTTCATTTCTGCATCCGTCAGCGGATCGCTCACGGTGCACCGGAGGTTCGAGAGGTACTCGTGGCGATAGACCGAGAACGGGATCGGGATCTGGCCGCGCTGGACCGCCCATTTCACGCAGACCACCGCCGGGTGGACGTTCAAGCGCTTGGCGATCCGGACGATGACCGGGTCCTGGAGGTCCACCGTGTCGGTCTCCGTCTTGTCGCGGTCGGGACGCGTGGGCGAACCGATGGGGCAGAAGCCGATCGGCTGGATGCCGTTATCGACAACAAACCGGAACAGCGCCGGCTGCTGGAAATGGGGATGCAGCTCCATCTCGTTCACGGCCGGCTTGATCCGGGCGTCGCGCAGCACCCGCCGGAGCTTGGGCACGGTCATGTTCGAGGTGCCGATGTGCCGCACGAGCCCCCGGTCGACCAGCTTCTCCATCTGGCGCCAGGTCTTCATGTAATTCTCATGAATATACGGCTTGGCGTCGGGGCTGCGCGAGGCGACGTCGCAGCCGGGGGCGTGGTAGTTCGGGAACGGCCAGTGCACGAGGTACCCGTCCAGGTAGTCGAGCTGGAGGTCCTTGAGCGACTTCTCGCACGAGGGGATCACGTCCTTCTCGCCGTGCTTGTCGTTCCACAGTTTCGAGGTCACCCACAGGTCTCCGCGCCTCACGCCGCCGTTCAGGATGGCGCGGAGGGAGTGGCCGATCAGGCGCTCGTTGCCGTAGACCGAAGCGCAGTCGAAGTGCCGATAGCCGACCGCGGCGGCGCCCAGGACGGCCTCCGCCACCTGCTCGCCGGTGAACCGATCGGAGCCGAACGTGCCCAGCCCGATGGCCGGTATCTTCGCCCCGGTGCATAGAACCCGCTGGGGAACCTTCTTCGGGTCAACCCCGTCGGGGGCGATGCCGAGCTCCTGCTTCTCCATGACAAGCCTCTCCTACCGGGATTCCCCGGCCGCCTGACCGCCCACGACCCTCGTGAGGCGCCGGCCGGGCATTCTAACCTCCTTGCACACCCCCGCAACCCGGAATCATTCCAGGGCCGGATGCACCAAGCCCTGGACCTTCGGGTCGTCCAGGTTCTCCGGCGTCACGACGACCACGCCCGTATCCACGCGCTTCTCGACCTTCCGGCCCCTGAGGTGCGCCACGGCGGTGGCAACGCCGTCGTGCCCGATCCGCACCGGGTCCTGGAGCACGAGGCCGTGGATGGCCCCCTTCTTCATCCCCTCCAGGAGGCGGTCGGAGGCGTCGAAGCCGACGAGCTTGATCTTGCCCGCCCGGCCGCTCGTCTCCAGGGCCCGGAGCATGCCGTGGGTGACCGGCTCGTTCGGGCAGAAGAGGCCGTCGACCTGCCCCTCGCCATACTTTGCCAGGAGCGACTGGGCGGCATTCATGGCCGACTCCACGGTCGTCCCCGCATGCTGATCGCTCGATATGACCTGGATGCCGGCGTGCCGGGCCATCTCATCCAGGAACCCCTGTTCGCGGTTCTCGTTGGAGGCGCTGCCCACCTGGTACCGCAGCAGGATCACCCTGCCCTTCTCGCCGAGGCATTTCGCCAGGCACTGCGCGCCCAACTGGCCGCCCTTGAAGTTGTCGGTGGCCACGAAACTGACGTAGGCCTCGGGGTCGGCCAAGTCCGAGTCGAAGATGACGACGGGAATGCCCGCCGCCTTCGCGTCCAGCACGGGCCCGATGAGGGCCTTGTCATCCAGCGGCGCCAGCACGATCGCGTCCACGCGCTTCTGGATGAACGTCTCCACGAGGTCGATCTGCGCCCGCCGGTCGTCTTCCTGAACGGTGCCCTGCCAGAGGATGCTGACGTTCGGGAGTTCCTTCCCGGCCTTGACCGCACCGGCGTGGACGGACTTCCAGAAGACGTGCACGGTGCCCTTGGGGATGACGGCCACCTTGAGGGGCCTGTCGGCGCCGGCCGTGGGTTGACCTGCGTCCCCCGAGCAGCCCGCCAGGAAAAGACCCGCCAGAGCGACCCCGAGAAGCGCTGTCCGTCGCTGCCTCATGCCCGTCCCTCCTTCGCGCCCGGCACCCATCCGCACTCCTGACTACGCCGGCCGACGACTGTAGGCGAAGGGGGACAGGCCGTCAAGAAAAGACATGCGGCGGGGTGACGGGCGGCGGGAATGGCACAAGCCGGCCATGCGGGGTCACGCTGTGGCGCATGCCTGCATCAGGCCGAAGGCCCCCTGGGCCCATCTCAGGGACTCGGTATAGACCGCAAGCACTCGACGCTCATCCAGCCGAAGGGCGGCGGCATGACGCGAGAACGCGTCCCACGACCCCGCTTCGTAGCACAGGATGGCCTCGAGCACCCTCCGATACAGGTTCGGCCCCCCCAGCAGCGCCTCCTTGATCTGGTCCGCCAGCGGCAGTTCCGCCATGATCTTCGGCATGGGTGTGTTCAGCAGCGTGTCCATGACCGAGAACATGCCCACCAGGAACAGTTCCGGCGCGTGGGGGCCCAGGCCGATGAGAGGGGCCATGCCCTCGCCCATCTTGGCGCGGGTCAGGCACCGCA
>JAPLML010000372.1 GCA_026387055.1 Planctomycetota bacterium
CGACGAAACGATGATCGACCTGGACGGGACGCCCAACAAGGGCAAGCTCGGCGCCAACGCCATCCTGGCCGTGAGCCTGGCGGTGGCCAAGGCGGCGGCGCAGCAGGCGAACCTGCCGCTCTACAAGTACCTGGGCGGCCCGTCGGCCCGGATCCTGCCGGTGCCGATGTGCAACATCCTCAACGGCGGCGCCCATGCCGGCTGGCAGATCGACCTCCAGGAATTCATGGTCATGCCGTTCGGCGCGACGTCCTTCCGCGAGGGCCTGCAGATGGCGGCCGAGATCTTCCAGGCCCTCAAGAAGGTGCTGAAGGAGAAGGGCTACTCGACGAACGTCGGCGACGAGGGCGGGTTCGCGCCGTCGCTGCGCGAGGGCAACGAGGAGGCCTGCCGGCTCATCCTCCAGGCCATCAAGGATGCCGGATACAAGGCGGGCAAGGACGTGTGGCTGGCGCTCGACCCGGCCTCCAGCGGGTTCTTCGAGAACGGCAAGTACCTCCTCCGGAGCGAGAAGCGCACGCTTTCGATCGACCAGATGGTCGGCTTCTACGCCGACTGGGTCGCCAAGTACCCGATCCGCAGCATCGAGGACGGGATGGCCGAGGACGACTGGGCCGGCTGGAAGAAGATGACCGACCGGCTGGGCGCGCAGATCCAGATCGTCGGCGACGACTTGTTCGTCACGAACACCCAACGCCTCGCCGTGGGCATCGAGAAGGGCTGCGCCAACAGCATATTGATAAAAGTGAATCAGATCGGGAGCCTCACGGAGACGCTGGCGGCGATCGACATGGCCCACCGGGCGGGGTACACCGCCGTCGTCAGCCATCGCTCGGGCGAGACCGAGGACACCACCATCGCCGACCTCGTGGTCGCCACCGGCGCCGGGCAGATCAAGACGGGCAGCCTGTGCCGGACCGACCGCGTGGCCAAGTACAACCAGCTCCTCAGGATCGAGGAAGAGCTCGGCGCCAACGCCCGTTACGGCAGCTTCCTGTGGAAGAAGGCATGAACGCACCCTTTAGTTCGCCCCCGGTGAATCACCGGGGGTTAAATGACGTTTGGACCCGCCGGCTGGCCTGCGGCTGGATCTTCTGGCCGGCGTGCCTGGCGGGGGTGCTCCTGCTGGGGCTGGCGGTGCTCGGCCCCGAGGCGGACCGGCGGCTGGGCGTCGAGGCCCAGTGCGCCGCCATGCAGTCCGAGGTGGACTCGCTGCGCGAGATGCGGGACCGGCTCGCCGCCAGGGAGAACGCCCTCCAGAACGATCCGGAGTACATCGAGCGCGTGGTCCGCGGGAACCTGCGCCTGACGAAACCGGGCGAGATCGCCCTGCCCCAGCCGGTCAAGATCCCGGCGGCGAAGAAGGAGGAGCCCAAGGTCCCGGACCCCCTCCTGCCGTCGGCGATGGAGTCGCTCGCGAAGTACGGGGACCCGTGGCTTCGGATGGCGGCCCTGGTCGGCGGCGTGACGCTGCTGGGCGTGGCGATCCTGCTGAGCCTTCCGGGTAAAGAGCCGGCGCCGCAGGCGTAGGGTGATCGCCCCCACGCCACACCTGTGATTCGCGGCGTTTAGCGGAGAGCCGAAGACGGCCGCGTGTCGGACTCGATTGCGCGAGATCCCGAACACGCGGTCGCCTCGCCACGGCGAGTCTTCGACTTCGGCTCCCCGCTGGACATGGCGCGCCGGGCCCCCGCCAAGGTTGGCCGGGCGGCCACAGGCGACCGCGTGAAGCGTCTTGCCCCCCATCGAGGGCGCCCCTCCGGAACTGCCAAGGTTCAGTTGCAGACGGGGGCGAAGCTGTCTAAGATGCCGCCGGTTGGCCCGGCTTTAGGGGCGCGGCCTGCCGTGCCCCTGCCAATGCCGCCGGACCGTAGAAGGAGGTTGCCATGTCAGGCATCTTTGGCGTCTTTGGGAAGTCGCCTTTCGAGCCCCTGGTGGACCATGCGCGCAAAGTCCACGAGTGCGTGAAGATGGTGCGTCCGATCGCCGACGCCCTGCTCGCCTGCGACATGGACCGTCTGAACGAGCTCCAGCACGACATGTCGAAGACGGAGCACGAGGCGGACCTCCTGAAAGACCAGGTGCGGCACAGCCTTCCACACCGGTACTTCCTGCCGGTCGACCGGGAGGACGTGGCCCGGTTCCTGGCCCAGATGGACCGGATCGCCGACGATGCGCAGGACTTCGCCATCGTGGCGACGTTCCGGTGCGTCTCGCTGCCGAAGGACCTTCACGACGACTTCCTGGCCCTCGTGGACAAGGCGGTCCAGGTAAGCGAGTCGCTTCTGAGCCTGGCGGAGCGGCTGGCGCAGCTTCAGAAGGAGGCGTTCGTCGGGCCGGACGCCGAGGACGTGCTGCGGCGCATCCAGGAAGTCGCCCACATGGAGTGGGAATCGGACAGGCTGAGCCGGAAGTTCGCGCGGCGCTTGTTCACCACGCCCGACATCGACCCGGTCATCATTATCCTTCTGGACAAGCTGTGTTCGGCGCTCGGGGGGATCGCGAACCACGCCGAGAACGTCGGCAAGAACCTGCGCCTGATGATCCAGAGGAAATAGTACCCCGGGAGCGATTCTTGATAGCCGCGGCGCTGCTGGCCACCAACACGCTCCTCGTGCTCGCTGTCGTCATTGGCTTCTACAAGGCCTGGAACATCGGGGCCAACGACGTCGCCAACGGCATGGGGACGGTCGTCGGCGCCAGGACCCTGACCCTGCGGCAGGCGATCTGCCTGGCCTCGGTGTTCGAGTTCCTGGGCGCGTTCCTGGTCGGGTCGCACGTGACCAAGACCATCGAATCCGGCATCGTGCCGATCGACCTGTTCGTCGCCCATCCCATGATGTTCGGCGTGGGAATGCTGTCGGTGGCCCTGGCGTCGGCGATCTGGCTGAACATCGCCACGCTGATGTCGCACCCGGTCTCGGTCACGCAGTCGACGATCGGCGGCATCGTCGGCTTCGCGATGGTCTGTGCCCTCGGCGGGCCGGGCTGCATCCACTGGGCCAAGCTCGGCACCGTCGCCGTCACGTGGGTGACCTCCCCCCTGGCCGGCGGCATCGGGGCCTTCGTCATCTACAAGGGCATCGTCCGCTACGTCCTGAAGAGCAATCATCCGGTGCACCGGGCCAAGCAGGTGGTGCCCGTGGGCTTTGCGGCCACGCTCTCGATCATCTTCCTGGCGATCACCTACAAGGGCCTGGCGGGGGTTACGATCGACCGGCCCCTGTACCAGTTGCTCGGCATCACGGCGTGCATCGCCGTCGTGTCGTACAGCGTCGTCCGGGTCATCATCCATTTCCGCACGCGCGGCAAGACGCTGGAGTCCCAGGAAGGCGGCTACGCGGTCGTCGAGCGGTGGTTCGGACGCCTCCAGGTGATGACGGCCTGCTACATGTCCTTCGCCCACGGCGCCAACGACGTGGCGAGCGCCATCGGGCCGCTGGCCGGAAGCATGCAGGCATTCAAATGCGTTCTGACCCCGGATATGCACCTCAACCCCGAGGTCCCCGTGGACCCCTGGCTCCTGGCCTTCGGCGGCGCGGGCATCGTCATCGGCCTGGCCACGCTGGGCTACAAGGTGATCATTGCGGTGGGGCAGAAGATCACGGAGATCACAGCCACGCGCGGGTTCTCGGCGGAGTTCGCCACGGCCTCGACCGTGCTGGCCTGCTCGAAGCTCGGGCTGCCGATCTCCACGACGTTCGTCATGGTCGGGGCGATCATGGGCGTGGGCCTGGCGCGAGGCTTTGCGGCGCTGGACTTCAAGCGCATCCGACACATCTTCACGTCGTGGGTCATCACGATCCCCATCTCGGCATTCTTCACGGCGGTCATCTACTGGATCTTCATGGCTCTCTGTGGAGTCTGAGCGATGAGCCGCGGCCGCTCCCGGTCAACCGAAGGTTGTGGTTGCAGTGCGGCCGAAAGGCATGTTATGATTCCGCCGTCCCGGTTTCCTGTGGAGGGCAAGGCCATGGGAAGTATCCTTGGTGTCTTTGGGAAGTCGCCTTTCGAGCCCCTGGTGGACCATGCGCGCAAAGTCCACGAGTGCGTGAAGATGGTGCGTCCGATCGCCGACGCCCTGCTCGCCTGCGACATGGACCGCCTGAACGAGCTCCAGCACGACATGTCGAAGACGGAGCACGAGGCGGACCTCCTGAAAGACCAGGTGCGGCACAGCCTCCCGCACCGGTACTTCCTGCCGGTGGACCGGGAGGACGTGGCCCGGTTCCTGGCCCAGATGGACCGGATCGCCGACGACGCCCACGACTTCGCCATCGTGGCGACGTTCCGGCGCCTCTCGCTGCCGAAGGATTTCCACAACGACTTCCTGGCCCTCGTGGACAAGGTGGTCCAGGTGAGCGAGTCGCTCCTGAGCCTGGCGGAGCGGCTGGCGCAGCTTCAGAAGGAGGCGTTCGTCGGGCCGGACGCCGAGGACGTGCTTCGCCGCATCCAGGAGGTGGCCCACATGGAGTGGGAGTCGGACAAGCTGAGCCGGAAGTTCGCGCGGCACCTCTTCGCCACCGATGGAATGGACCCGATCGTCATCATCCTCCTCGACAAGCTCTGCAAGGCCCTGGGGGGCATCGCCAACCACGCTGAGAACGTCGGCAAGAACCTCCGCCTGATGATCACCCGCAAATAGGGGAATAGCGGACGCCTGGGGAGCCGCCGGTGCTGACCACCACTGTCCTGATCGTCATCGCCCTCGTCGGCGGCCTGTACATGGCGTGGAACATCGGCGCCAACGACGTCGGCAATGCGTTCGGCGCCTCCGTCGGCGGCGGGGCGCTGAAGATCAAACACGCGGTGCTCCTGGCCGCCGTTTTCGAGTTCTCCGGCGCGTTCCTCGTGGGGGCGCCCGTCTCCAGAACCATTTCCGGAGAGATCGTCAAGACCGTGGCCTTCGAGGGCAATGCCCAGATGCTGGCCATCGGCATGGTGGCGGCCCTCATCGGGTCGGCCCTCTGGCTGAACCTGGCCACGTACCTCTCCCAACCGGTCTCGACGACGCACGCGATCATCGGCAGCATCATCGGGTTCGCGGCCGTGGCCGTCGGCCCGCAGTGGGTCCAGTGGGCCAAGATGAGCACGATTGTGGCCAGTTGGATCGTGTCCCCGCTGGCCGGCGGCATCCTGGCGTATTGCCTCTATCGCTTCCTGGTGCGGCGCTTCGTCCTCCAGAGCCGCCACCCCGCCTTCATGGCCTTGACCGCCGTGCCCGTCGCCATGGGCTGCCTCGTGGCCATCGTGACCTTTTCCGTCGTCTACCACGGGTTGCCGGGGCTGCACCTTGACCTGCCTTTGAAGTGGGCGGCGCCGATCGCCGGCGGCCTTGGGTTGACCGTGGGCGTCGCCCTTCGGGTGCTGCTCCATAAGCGCATGTGGCACCATCGCGTCCGACGGGCCGAGCGCTACAAGTTCGTGGAGCGGTGTTTCGGCTACATGCAGATCTTCACCGCCTCGTACATGTCGTTCGCGCACGGGGCGAACGACTGCGCCAATGCCATCGGCCCTCTCGCCGCCTCCATCCAAATCCTGCGGGACGGCGTGATTCCGACTGAGGTGGAGATCCCGGCGTGGCTCCTGGCGATGGGCGGCTTCGGCATCGTCGTGGGGCTGGCCACCTACGGCTACAAGGTCATCCAGACCATCGGCACGAGCATCACCGAGATCACGCCCACGCGCGGTTTCTCGGCCGACTTCTCGACGGCCACCACCGTCCTGGTCTTCTCGAAGCTCGGCATGCCGATCTCGACCACCTTCGTCATCGTGGGGGCCGTGATGGGGGTGGGCCTGGCCCGCGGGTTCGCGGCTATCGACCTCAGAGTCATCCGCAGGATCCTCGGCTCGTGGCTCATCACCATTCCCGCATCGGCGGTCTTGACAGCCATCATTTACTGGATCTTCATGGCCCTGCGGGCGTGACCTGCGACCTGCGGCCCCGAACTGGAGAACTCCATGATCACCGGCCTGGCACACCTCTGCTTCACGGTCCGCGACCTCGCGAAGGCCGAGGCCTTTTACCGCGACACGATGGGCTTCAAGCACGCCTTCGACTTCCTGAGCGACAAGGGCGAGAAGTTCGGCGTGTACCTGCACATCGGCAGGCGGTGCTTCGTCGAGCTCTTCAAGGGCGCCTCCGGCGGGCCGCGCGAGGGCCAGTCCTACCAGCACTGCTGCCTGGAGGTCGACGACATCCGGCGCACGGTGGCGGACCTGCGGGCCAAGGGCGCCCAGGTCTCCGACCCCGTCCTCGGCTCCGACCACAGTTGGCAGGCGTGGCTGAGCGACCCCGACGGCAACTGCATCGAGCTTCACCACTACACGCCCGAGAGCTGGCAGGCGCCGCACCTGAAGTAAGGCATTGCGGATTGCGGATTTCGGATTGCGGATTGAGAGGCCAACAGCCTCACTGGCCGTCATCCGAGCCCGCCGCGGAAGCGGCGGGAGAATGCATACGTGGCGCCCACAGGTGAACGGAGACCACAAATGGCCAACAGACCGAGACGTAAAGACTCAGGGCGAGAAGCTGCTGGTGGCTTGACCTGGATGCTGACGCTTTCCGATAAGCATGTGGAACAGTTGCGTCAGCGGTTCTCAAAGAAAGGGCCGCTCTGGGATCAGTGGGAGTACAAAGTGCGGGCCGGGAGCATCATCATCTTCACGCCGGTCACACCGTTGGACCTCACGACCGGCAAGCCGGACCCGGCGCGCCGGTATATGTGCAAACACCTGAGGATCGTGCCATGCCAGCCAGGGCCGTTTGGTCTGCAATACTGGCGTCACACCGAGAAATGGGAGTGGCTGCCGTTTACCGGGACCCTCGAGGAAATCGCTGAGGCCATCGCGGCCGACGACTTGGGGCTGTGCGCTCCCACCGAGACGTAGTGGCCGCTGCGAATCCTTGGATGCCGCGGCGTTGCCGCTGCCTGCACTCTACTTCCCTGCGGCGGCCCGGGGTTTGAGCATCGCGCGCTGGCGGGCCGCGTCGGCCTGGCGCCGACCGTCGGCCACGGCCTGCATCTCGGCCTCGGTCACCAGCTTCGCCAGGGCGTCGATCGTGTCGCCCAGGTCCCGGCGGGCCTTCAGGAGGACCGGCGGCTCCCACGTCCACTTCGAAAAGTCTGCGCCAACCACTTCCTCGGGCACGGCCAAGATGGCCTTCGCCTTCTCGAGGAGCGGCTCGGCCTTCGCCTTCACGGCCGCGTCCTTGTCGGCCTTCGCCTTCAGGGCCTCGGCGTAATCGCTCAGCACCCGGTGGCTCTCCCAATCCTCGATGCCGTCGCGGATGTTCTCGAACCGCACCGAGCTGAACGGGCCGTCGGGGCCGGGATAGAAGAGCATCCCGTCGCCGTTCGTGGCGCCCCAGCCGCGCGGGTAGAAAGGCTTCTCGGGCCAGCGCCTGCCGTCCTTCGTCGGAAGGTTATGCGTCCATATATTGTAGCAATAATACTCGAAGCCCGTCACGCCGTACTTCCA
>JAPLML010000338.1 GCA_026387055.1 Planctomycetota bacterium
CCGCGGGCCGGTTATTCATTGCCATCCTGGACGGGCAAGATATATAAGAAGCACGGCCGGGACTCGTCCGCTGAACTCGGAAAGGAACGTACCCATGCCGCTGCCGTTTCGGCTGACCCTCCTTCTCAGCCTCTGTGTCCTCCTGTGGACCCCAAGCACCCCCGCCGCCGAAGCCTTGGCGCCGGCCCCCGAGCCGTCCGCGGAGGGGGTCGAGTTCGCCTTCACCCTCGACAAGGCGGGCCTGACGAGCGCCGGCGTCTTCGATGCCGAGGGCCGTCTGGTCCGAACCCTCTGGACGATGAAACCGCTGGCGGCGGGCAGCCAGACCGGCCTGTGGGACGGCCTCGACGATTTCCTTGCCGCCGCCCCGGCAGGCGACTACCGCTGGCGCGTCGTCGTCAACGGCTCGACCTATCGCAACGTCGGCGTCATCGGCAACAACGGCCAGCCGCCCGATGCCGCCGGGCACACGCCCAACAACCTCCAGTCAGTGGCGGTCGACGCCGAGGGGGCGGTCTACACCGCCAACGGCTGGGACGAGGCGGGGGCCGACTTCAAGAAGTGGACCGCCGCCGGCGACTCCGTCTACGACGCCCGCTACCAGATCCGCAACGGCAACCCGAACGGCGCCCCGTACTCGATAACGGTCGACGATACATACATCTATTGCGGCATGGAGGGGTGGGACTCGCCGCCATGGCAGAACCGCCAGCAGCTTCAGCGGTTCCGCCTGGCCGACGGCAAGCACGAGCGGTTCACCGAGGTCGCCCGCGACGACGGCCACATCAACGTCTACGACTGGCCGAAGAACCTCATCCCGCCCGATGCGCCCGAGGCCGACGTCGCCCTCATGCGCTACCCCCTGCGGGCCGTCGCCGTCCAGGGCGAGACGCTCCTGGCGGCCGACGCCCTCGGCGGGCGCGTCCTCCGCTACCACAAGGCGACCGGCAAGCCGCTCGGCGAGTTCGCCGTGAACCTGCCCAACGCCCTGGCGGTCGACAAGGCCGGCCGCCTCTGGGTCGGCCACCAGCACACCAAGGTCAGCGTCTTTACGCCCGACGGCAAAGACGGCCGCGAGGTCCTCAATAACATCGCCGAGGTCGAATCTCTCGCGTTCGGCCCGACCGGCCGGCTGTACGTCGCCGACGGCGGCGTCGGCCAAGTCCGCCTCTACGAAATCTCGGGCGCCGAGGCCAGGCTCGTGCAGACCTTCGGCCAGAAAGCCCGCGCCGGCGACTCGGCCCCCGACCGCTTCTACCGCCTCCGCGGCGCGGCCGTGGACAAGGCCGGCAACCTCTTCACGATCAACAAGATGCCGATCGACGGCTCCATCCTGGCCAAGTGGTCGGCCGACGGGAAACTCCAGTGGCAGCGCCAGGGCCTGGAGTTCGTCTCGCTCGGCAACTACGGCCGCGAGGACCCCGACACGTTCTACTCGATGACGTTCCACCGCTACCGCCTGCTCGACCGCGCGGCCGGAACGTGGGAGTTCGCCGGGTGCCTGTTCCCCGGCGGGCCGAGCTACCGGAGCGACCCGCACGGCACGCCGCGCGTCCTGCGGTTCGGCGGCGCCGACTTCTTCTTCACGCCCACCGGCGACGGCGTCCAGGTCTGGCGGATCGGAGAACGCGAACTGCAACTGGCGGCGGCCGTCGGCGGCAAGGACCCCGCCTGGGACGGCAAGAACCGCCATAGCCCCGACTTCCCCAAGGGCGAGGCCGGCATGTGGACCTGGAACGATGCCAACGCCAACGGCCGCGCCGAGGCCAACGAGGTCCGCTGGCTCAAGAAGCCCGGCGAGCAGAGCCCTCACAAGTACGCCACCCACGGCATGGACGTCGACCCGGACGGGAACATCTGGTTCCCGAACCATCACACCCGCGGCATCTGGCAGATTCCGCGCGGCCCGCTCGATGCCAATGGCAACCCCACGTGGGACTGGGCCGCCGCCAAGGAGATCGTGCCGCGCGACGCGTCGCCCTTCAGGTTCGAGCCGAACATGGCCCAGCACGCCGACGACGGGTCGATCTACGCCTTCGGCTGGTCCGACAAGGTGCCCCGCCCGAAGAACAACCCGTTCTGGATGGGCGGCAACACATTGGTACGCTTCGATAAGAACGGGCGGAGGCTGTGGGTGGCGGCGATCCCGGAGGCGGCCGTCGGCCTCGACGCGGTCCCCGGCGGCGGGTGC
>JAPLML010000470.1 GCA_026387055.1 Planctomycetota bacterium
TGACACGTTCCGCGCCGGCCTCTAACGCGGTGGCTCCGGCGCCGGAGCCGGGGTGAGCCGGAGGATGATCGCTCCCACGCCCGCCAGCGACGCCTCGACCACCACCTGGAAGAACCGCACCGAGACGATGACGATGGCGGTGGTGGCGTCGCCGAGGAGGGGCGCCAGGAGCAGGAGGAGCAGGCCCTCGCGGACGCCCAGCCCCGCTGGCGCGAACACCGCCACGAACCCGATCGTGACCGCCAGCGCCGTGGCCGAGATCACGAAGGGCGCCCTGGCCAGTGGCACGTCGGCCACCGACCGCGCCGCCAGCCAGAAGGCCATGCCGATCAGGAGCCACTGGAAGCAGACCATGGCCAGCGGTCCGCCGTAATCGCGCAGGCACAGGCGGCTGGCCAGGGGCTCCCGTCCGAGCCGCCGCAGGCCGAGGTTGATCGCTCCGACGAACACCCGCGGGTGCAGCATCACCACGCCCCCCGCCAGGATGAGCAGCGACCACAGCCACGTCAGCGGCCCCAGGAGGGTGAGCTTCTCGAAGACCACCAGCGGGGCCGCCACCATCAGGCCGACCACCACGTACAGGCCCATCAGCATCACGTTGATCGCCATGCCGACCGCCACCGGAACGTTCTGTTTCTTCAGAAGCCACATCCCGCCGGCCACGCTCAGGAGCTTGCCCGGCACGTACTTGCCGAGTTGCGACACCCACACCACGCCCAGCATCGTCGTCCAGCGGATCGGATAGCCGAAGGACACCAGGAGCATGCGGTACCCGGTGCCCGAGACGACGCCGCTCATGGCCAGCAGGGCCACCGCACCGCCGAGGCACGCCGCGTCGGGGCGGAGGTTCCGCCAGTCGACCGCGCGGAAGCGGTCCACGAGCGCCCCCACGACGAAAGTCAGCACGACCGCGAAGATCGCCAGCTTGACCACGAGCCAGGCGATCCGGCGGGGCGTGAAGGCGGGCTTAATATTGACGGCGCTCACAAGGTGGTTCCTTGCTGCCGCACCTTCTCCTTCAGCTCCGGCGTGACGCGGACGTCGAGGATCCAGACGTGGCCCAGAGACGGGTGCTTCCAGAAGAACCAGGCCATGCCCGGCAGCCACAGAAGCTCGCCGTGGACCGGGCCGTACGGCTCGAGTTCCTTCAGCCTGTAGAGCCGCACGTGGCTGGGGTGCGAGTCCCACGTGGAAAGGCCCACCATCCGCTTGAGGCAGTCGAACGGGGAGTGGCGGTTGGGCGTGATGGCGATGACGCGGCCGCCCAGGCGTGTCACGCGGATCATCTCGGGCAGCGTCTCCTCCGTCACGTGCTCAATGATGGCGCAGGCCCAGACGGCGTCGAACGCGTCGTCGGCGAAGGGGATCCGGGCGCACGAGGCGGCCACGCGCCGCCCGGGGATTTTCCGAAGCGCCTCCAGGTCCATGTCGAGGCTGACCAGTTCGTTGCCGCCGGCGCGGAGGATGGGGCCGAAGAGGTCCGTGCCGCTGCCGCAGTCGAGAATCCGCCCGCGGAACTGTCGGGCCAGGGCCACCCGCAATCTCGATTGGATGGAATGCAAAACGGCTTCCCCTTGCGGCCTTCATCCTGTTTAGCCGCGGCCGGTACGGCCGCGGGAACGTTCGCCGGCCCTTTCCCGTCGCCGTGCCAGCGAGTATGTGTTTAGCGTGATCCTTTTCCCATGTGCCACGGGTTGCTTGCCAACCCGTGGTCATTGTGGCTTCTTTTCCTCATGGTGTAAAGCAGTGAGGAAAGAGGACCATTATGACCACGGGTTGACAAGCAACCCGTGGCACGTGAACGGATGCCACGCCAAACACATTCACCGGCGACGGCCATACGAGTGTGCGCTACAGTCGCCGATTCGCCGACGAGGTCGCTACCGCGCCTCCGGCGGGGCGAAGCTCGAAAACGTGGGAGATCGTGAACAGGCCCGGCAGGAGGCGGCCCAGCAGCCGGCCCAACGGGTGCAGCCATCCCATCCGCGGGGGGACCAGCGGCATGTGCCGAACCGCCACGATCTCAAGTCCGGCGTCGGCCGCCAGTTCCCGCGCCGCCCGAAGGTTGAAGAACCGGATGTGCGGCCAGTTGTAGTGGCTGAACGCCGGCCGCCCGACGAGCACTCGCAGCCGCGCCACCGCGTGGAACTCCTCCGGCAGCGACACGAAAAGCCGTCCTCCCGGCGCCGCCGCCCCGGCCAGTTTCTTCAGCGCCCCCAGCGGGTCCAGCAGGTGCTCGAGCACCTCCATGCAGCAGACCACGTCGTACGGGCCGGGCAGCGGATCGGTCTCGAGGTTGGCCTGATGAAACCGCAGGCCCGCCGCCTCGGCCTGTTCCCGGAGCGACGCCGTAACGTCAATCACCGTGACCTCAAAACCCGCCTGCTTGTAGGCGAGGCCCTCGCTCAGGTTCCCCGCCCCGACGCCCAGCAACCGCCCGCGCCCGGCGCCGCAAAGGTCCAGCACGGCGGCGGTGCGCTCGAGCGTCCGGGCCGTGTTCCGCGCCGACATCTTCACGACGTAGTCGTCGTAGTATCTCTCCGCGAACTTCCCGGAACTTGAGGAAACCTGTTGGGGTTCCGCCATCGCTTCCCTCCGGTTCGGCGACCGTCCTCTTGGAGGCGCGTATTATACGGGGCCGGTGCGGCGGAATGAATCAATTAGTACTACAGCGCGACATGAGCCTGTGCGCGGTGGGTCTCCTGACCCACCGCGCAGAAATTGTCCATTTGCAGCCGGAAAACGCACGCACGCGGCGGGTCAGGAGACCCGCCGCGCTACGTCGCGCTGTAGTGTTAGCGGCGGCCTTGGAGTGCCGGAGGAACCCGGTGTATCCGCGGCCCACCCGCTCAGTAACGTTTTCCTTCAAGGCAGGCCCGGTAAATGGACGCCAGACGCTCGGTGCACTTGGCCCACGTGAGGCCCATCTCGTCGAAGCGGTCGCGCATCCGCCGGCCCATGGCCCGCCGCGCCTCGGGGGCGAGGTCGCACAGCTTCAGCAGGGCCTCCGCCAAGGCGCCTTCGTCCTCCGGCGGGATGACGTAGCCGGAGGCCCCGTCGGCGACGAGTTCGGCGGGGAAACCGACCCGCGTCGTCACAATCGGCAGCGCGTAGGCCGCCGCCTCGACGGTGGCGGTGCCGTAGGCGTCAATCGACGTCGCCGACGCGTACATGTCGGCCGACAGAAGGTGGGCCAGGAGCTCGCGGCGAGGCGCGAGGCCGGTCAGGGTGACCGCCCCGGCGAGGCCGAGCTGGCGCGCGAGCGCCTCGAGGTGCCCCCGCTGGGGCCCGTCGCCGACGATCGTCAGGTGCGCCTCAGGGAATCGCTCGCGAATCCGGACCAGGGCGCGGACAAGACTGTCGTAGCGCCGCTCGGAGATGAGCCGGCCGATGCTGACGATGTGCGGGTGGGCCGGGGCGGCGGCCGCCGCCCGTTGCTGTTCGATCTGTGCCGCCGAGGGCGCCTCAATGCCGAGGGGGAGGAACCACACGGCCTCGGCGTCGCCGCGCATCTGCCTGAAAGCGGCCGCGAAGCCCTGCGACGGCGTCGTCACGGCATCGGCGTGGCGGACGGCCCAGGCGCTCGCCCAGCGGACCGGCGCCAGGGGCGTCCGCCAGTCGCTTCCCAGGATCGTGACGACGACGGGCCGCCGATGGAGCGGCCGCAGGGACACGGCCAGGGCGCCGAGCACGCCCCAGTAGGCGTGCACGATGTCGGCCCGCCGCGCCTGCCGCCAGATCGCCCACGCGAAGGCCAGGAAGAACGTTGGCAGGTTGAGCCACGCCAGCAGGCTCCGGCGCAGGTTCCACGGAATGCCCGCGCCGTAGGCGAGCTTCTGCCAGCGCGCGGGCCAGAAGTAGCGGACCCGGCGGACGTCGAGGCCGGGCGACTGCTCGCGCGCCGCCGCGCCCGCGTCGCCCGGCGCCAGGACCGTCACTTCCATCCGCTCCTGGGCGACGAGGTGGCGGATGGGCGCGCCGGTCGTCGTCTCCGACACGTCATCAGGGTAGCGGGGGTAGGACGTTGTGACGATGCAGACCCGCACGCAAGGACCTCCGCTTTCGCTTTGCAGACAGGCGCGACTCAAGGGCGCCGCGCCGGCGATGGTCTTGTTCTTAAACATGCGGCGGCGATCGTACCCCCTCCGCCGACTTCCTGCCACCATCCATGATGGAGAAAACGATATTATGTCCCCAGATAACTCGGCCAGTGGGAACAGCGCCGGTGGGTGGGCCTGCTCACCGGGCCGGCCTCTCACCGGCTGGCGGAGACGCTGCCTTCTCCGCATGCCTGGGGGCGGCTTGCTTCTCGCGCAGTCGCCGGAGACACTCCTCGCGCTGCGCCCGGATCGCCGCCGCCTCTTCCTTCTTCCCCTGGGCCTCCAGCACCTTCGCCAGGCCCTCCATGCTCCCGAGCGTATTCGGGTGCTGCCAGGCCCTCCATGCTCCCGAGCGTAAGCGGGTGCTCCTTGCCGAGGACCCGCTGCTGCACTTCGAGCAGCTGCCTGCACATCTGCTCCGCCTCGGCATACTTGCGCTGAGAATTGAGGGCCATGGCCAGGCCCATCCTGTTCCCGAGCGTCTCCGGGTGCTCCTTGCCGAGGACACGCTCCTGCACTTCGAGCAGCTGCCTGCACATCTGCTCGGTCTCGGCAGCTTTGCCCTGAGAACTGAGGTCGTAGGCTAGGTTCAGCATGCTCTTGAGCGTCTCCGGATGCTCCTTGCCGAGGACACGCTCCTGCGCCACCTGCCTGAACTTCTGCTCCGCCTCGGCGTGCTTGCCCTGACACATGAGGCTAACCGCCATGTTGCACATGGACGCCAGCGTATCGCGATGCTCGGCACCCAGCAGACGGCGGCGAATCTGGGCGGCGGATGAAAGATGCTTCTCTGCCTCGTCGTACCGGCCCAGACCAATGTAGGTCTGGCCGATCGCGTGCCGCACCGCCGCCTCCAACAGGGGCTTGTCCCCGAACTCCTTCCCTACGGTGGCCGCCGCCTTGTCCAAGACCTCCCGAACCGTCACCTCCCGGCCCCGCGCCTGCTCCGGGTCGATCGACCGGAGCATCCCCGTCAGAAACTCTGTCACCGCCTTCGCCTTTGCCGCCTCGTCCCGCGCCTCATCCCGTGCCGTGATCGCCTGCCCCTCCGCCGTCAGGGCCCGGTTCCGCTCCTCGGCCACCCGGATGTAAGCGTAGCCGGCCATCGCGAGCAGCGCCACCAGCATCAGCGCGGCGACCGCCACGCGACCCCGGTACTTCCGCAGGCGTTTTCGCAGGAAATATGCCGTCGTCGGTGCCTTGGCCGACAGCGGCTCGCCCGTCAAGTAGTTGCCGAGGTCCTCCGCCAGAGCCCCCGCCGAGGAGTACCGACCCTCCGGGTCGTGGGCGAGCGCCTTCAGGAGGAGCGCCTCGAGTTCCTTGTCGAGGTCCTTCGCCACGGCCCGCGGACGCCTGGCCTCTTCCTCGGCTATCCGCTTGAGTAGTTCGTAGTGCGTTCCCGACAAGTCGTGGGGGAAATCCCCCGTCAAGAGCCGGTAGAGCACCACGCCGAGGCTGTACACGTCGCTGCGGGTGTCGAGGTGGTCGATCTTCCCTGCCGCCTGCTCCGGCGACATGTAAGCAGGCGTCCCCGCCACTTCCCCGTCCATTGACACCGTCACTCCCACGTGACCGTGGAAGAGGTCCTTTGCCAGACCGAAGTCCAGGACGTGTGGCTGGCCGTCGGGAGTAACGAAGATATTCCACGGCTTGAGGTCGCGGTGGATGACCCCGCGCTGGTGGGCGTGCTGAACGGCTTCGCAGATGGTTCTCATCAACTGCAGGATCTGGCGGCGGTCCAGGTGGTTCTGCTCGGCGTAGGCGTCGAGGGGGAGGCCCTCGACCAGTTCCATCGCGTAGTAGTAGACGCCGTGGCGCAAGCCGCTGTCGTAGACACGGGCAATGTGGGGGTGTTCGAGGCCGGCAGTCACCTCGACCTCGCGCTCAAATCGCAGGCGGGCCTTGTCGGAGGTGAACGTGCCGTGGCCCAGGAGTTTTAGGGCCACCTCGCGGTGGGTGCTGAGCTGCACCGCCCGCCAGACGGTGCCCATGCCGCCTTCGCCGAGGGGGCCGAGGACCTCGTACCCCTCGACCTCGGGCACCGGCCCCGGCGGCCCCGGCGCCTCGCCTCCAGCGCCACTCACCGGCAGAGGTGCAGTTCTCTCGTCATCCGAAGCCATGGTGCCCTCCTAACGCAGCCCTATCCGTGATGGCTTGGCCCGTTCCTCCTTTGGATTCGGCGTCGTGCGGCCAGCCAGAGTGTGTCTTACTCAGTTTCCTGTCTGCTGTTCGCAGACGCGAGACAGGCCCTGCGCGAGTACAGGCCGCTGCTGAGTCGTCACCATCCGGGATTGCTCGCCTGCGCGAGCCTGCAATATCGCTATGCGTACAGTATCATACTTGCCCGGTTCCGGCAGGGGAAACGAAATCGGCCTGCGGCAGTGTCTTGGGGAGCTGCCGGACACTTCTCGCGCGCCCAGCATAGATAATCCAATAGCACACTGCTCCGAAGTGCGTTGGCCGCCGTCGCCGGCTCTCTGTACCGCCGACTTCAGGATTCGCATCGCGTTGCGGGGTGAAGGCTGACCGGCAACAGCGCGTTCATGCGATGTTCCTGAAGACCGCGTCTCCGGCCGCCAGGCGTCCGAGATCCCACAAGACACAGGCCTTCGCAAGATACGCACGGTAGCGGGCCAAGGCAACTCCCTCAGCCCGCGTGTCACGTCGGCGAGGCGTTTCTCGATATCGCCCTGTTCCAGGGCCCGGAGGAGCGTGGCGGTCAGGTACCCGACCGCGTTAGCCACCCTGGGATCGATCTCACCCCGGCGGACCTGGTTGATCGCGTGACCCAGGAGGACCACGACGTCGGTCACGGACGCGAGGCGGACATCGGGCGTTTCCAGGGGCAGGACGGCCGTCTTGCCGACACTGCCGCCGGCCCGCTGGGCCGCTCCCCGCTCGGCCGCCTTCGACGGGTCGTGGAAGAAGCAGTAGTCCGAGCCGTTCAGGGCGCTGGCCCCGCAGGGCTCACCGTCGGCCCTCGTTTGTCTGCACGGCCTTGTTAGTACCGTCTTCATCGTTCCCATCCTCTGCGGGGATCACTCGATGATCCCGCTGATCCGAAGGTACTTCGCCATCACCTCATCCGGCGGTCCGAAGAGCCACTGACGGCCCTTCTCGACACGACGCTCGAAGCCAAGTCGGTCA
Source organism: Planctomycetota bacterium (assembly GCA_026387055.1). GTDB lineage: Bacteria > Planctomycetota > Phycisphaerae > FEN-1346 > FEN-1346 > JAPLML01. The sequence continues at coordinate 7,248 of JAPLML010000470.1, forward strand.
GCGGCGTACAACTCAGCCGCTTGCCGGACCAGAGGATGGCCAATCTTGACGGCGTACTCGTCAATGACCTCGCCGAGGACGCGGTCCGTGGCCTCCTCGAACTCCGCGTTTAGGGCCTCGTGCTCTGCGGGGCCTTGGCCGGGAGGCCAATCCTCGTCCTCTGCCAGGCCGTGCTGCCTGCGGATCGCCTCAAAGCGGTCGCGGAACTCCTTCGCCCAGAGGGTCTGGACACGTTCCTCCCCAGGTCCGCTAGAACCCAAGAGCAACGCGGTCACAAACACGAGTCCCGCATCGAGAGGCATCCGGCCGGCGTCATAGATGGCCAGCCCGACCTCCAGGTGCTCTTGCCACGTGACCTTCTCGCCGCGGGCGCTTTTCGATTCGTTCCGCCGGTACAACTGCTCCATCCTGTTGAGCGGACTGGCCTGACCGGCGATCTGCTCCAGCCGCTGAAAGGAACCGGCCCAGTCGAATCGTCTGCTTAGTTTGGCCATTTCCGTTGCCCTCCCGCACATGCGTGACTACTTAACAAGGGGGGGTACCCCCCGGCGGCCTCTTGGCTCATCACCAACGCTAGAGACGGCCGCAAGGTTCAACGCGGACGCTCTGCCTCGACGCCCAGTACCTCGCCGGCATTCAGTGTGCGTCCTTGGTCCCCGTTTCGTCATATGGAGCATAGTTGTTGGCACTTATTTGGCACCTAGTTGCAGGAACTCAGGGGTATTCAGGGGTCCTAAAATGCCTCTGGCGGGTTCAAAAACGCGGCTGGGCCCCCGGTCGTGGGCATTCTAAGACCCCAGCGTCTGCCAGTTCCGCCACTCGCCCACGGCCTTGAGGCCAATTGTCTGAACCGGGATTTCCAGGATTATACTTCAGGACCTGAACGCAGGCAAACTATTGGCGACCAGCGTCATTCAAAGGAGACCGGCGTGTACCGTTTGGTCCTTCCGTTCATCGTCCTGGGGGCGGCAGGAATCTGCCTTGCCGATGAAGACCCTGACATCAAGCCCCGCGAATGGATCTTCAAGGACCAAGGCGTCCTCACGGGAACGTTCCTGAGGCTCGAGGACGGCCGCATTCACCTCAAGATGGAAGACGGGAGCGTCCGCCAGTTCGACCTCTGGCGGGCGGAAGCCAAGAGCCTGGCCTACCTCCAACGCCTCCAGTGCCGGATGCCGGACACGCGCCGCCGCCCCGAACCTGTGCCGAGCCAGGATCCGATGATCGATCTCTCGGCAGCCGGACTGCCGAAGGGCCTGCTCCAGCGCTGGCAGAACCGCGGGGCCCTCGGCGGCGCTTTCCATGCTATGAACCGTCCGCCCAAGGTCGAGGAGATCGAGGGGCGGAAGGCCGTCACGTTCGAGTACGGGCCGTGGGCGCTCCCGATGGAGTTCCAACCGATGGTCGCGGACTTCTATGCGCCCCAGCAGATCCTCGACAGCGGCAGTTTCTCGGTCGTCGCCTGGCTGTACAACCCCGGCACGCCAGCCGATCGCGAAACGTTCCTCTCCTGGCAAACCATCACCGGCGACGACGGGACGGAAATCGGCTACGGCAGCCAAGGGCGGTACCCCCACGAGAAGCTCCTCAACGGCGGCGCCTATCATGGGCCGATGGGCGGCATGGGCTTCCCGGACGCGAAGTTCCCCCCTGCCAACCAATGGAACCACCTCGCGTACGTGTTTACGGGCGGCCGAGACGGCGAGATGCGCCTCTACGTCAACGGAGCACTCGCGGCAAAGAAGACTTTCAACCGCGTCATCCGGAACCTTCCCGCCACCGAGATCACCCAGACCACGGCGACCGTCAACGCCGACCTCTTCCTCCGCGACGGGAAGCCCATCCAGGTCTTCGGCTATGTCGGGGACCGTGACAACCACTACTGGCGCTGGCAGCGGTGGCTTCACAAGATCGACTTGGGCCAGCGCGGCCCGGGCCGGGTGACCGTGCCGGTCGGCGGTCTCAAGCCCGGCAGCCGCTACTACTTCCGGTTCCTGATCGTGGCCGACGACGAGCAACGATGGTCCGACGGCGCCGGATCGTTCGTCACCGCCGGTGAGAACGGCAAGCCGGGCGCCAACATCGAGAAGCCGAAAGACCACCTCCTGTTCCTCGGCTGCCACTGGGGCAGTTGGTGGGACTGGGTGGCCAAGCCGCTCTCCTTCTACACCGGCTCCCTGGCGGACCTCAAGGTGTACGGGGCGGCGCTCTCCGAGCAGCAGGTGCGGAACCTGTACGGCAAGCGCGACGCGTACGCCCCAAGCCCGGTCAACGGGGCGGTGATTGAGGGCCTCAAGACGACGCTGGCCTGGAAACCCGGCGCCGCGGGCGCCGGCACGTTCCGCGTGTACTTCGGCACCGACCGCGCGACCGTTGCACGCGGCGATCCTACCACTGTCCGGGGTGAGCGCAAGGAAGCCGTCTTCGACCCGGGCGACCTGGGGCTCGGCCAGACGTACTTCTGGCGCATCGCACAGGTCGACGCCGAGGGAAAGGACCGCGGGCCCGGCGAGGTCTGGCAGTTCACCGCCGCCGCGGGGAATGCGACCGAACCTCAACCGGCCCACGGCGTAACTGATGCGAGCGTATACATAGCTCGCCTCAAGTGGAAGCCCGGCCCGTTCGCCAAGTCCCAGAACCTCTACTTCGGCACCGATCGGGAGGCCGTGGCCACGGGCGCCGCCCCGGCCCGGAAGGACCTGCACGGCGGCGAGACGGAGCCCTTCCCCTTCTCGGTCCGGCAGGACGGCTACTACGGCAAGTACCTCGAGGGCGACGGCCATCCCATCATTTCCACGCCGGATTGCCCCGACGAGGCGATGCGGATCGCGCGGCACTCGGTCCTCAAGGTAATGCCCAAGCGGCCGGACATTGTCCAGGCGATGATGGCGTACAACTGCGCCGGCCACCTCGACTACAAGGACCGCGGATGGGGCTGGAGCCTGTTCACCTGCGCCTGCTACGGCGCCGCCAAGAACATGCTCTCCGACCCCACCTTCTACTGGGGCTCACATATGCTCATGCATGAGATGGGGCACCAGTACCACATGTTCGGCTGCGAGCCGGCCGAGCCGGACTTCCGCCACCGCCTCCGCGAGATCTACCTGGCCAACCAGCGCAGCGGCAGGTGGATCGGCGACTACGGGGGCAACAACCTGTGGGAGTACATGGCCGTCTGCACGAATGACTGGGCGCAGGACGGCCGGCCGGAAGACCTGGTCTATCCGCGCGAGGCCCTGCGCCGGAAGGACCCCCTGATGTTCCACTTCCTGAGCGACTACTGGCCGGGCGACACCCTCGTGGAACTGCACCCCACGTCCCGGCTGAAGACTGCGGGCGATGGGGCAGTCGTTGAGTGGGGCAACAGCGGCGGCATCGAGTACTGGGGCAAGTTCGGCTGGACGTTCTATGAGGCCACGGTCGGAGGCTTCCGCCCCATCGGCAGCCCCAGGCTGAAGACCGTCCGCGGCGCGACGGCGGTGGGGTTCAACGGAAAGGACGCGCTGGTCTGGGACCGCACGCCCAAAGACGACCTGAAGGAGAATCGGGCGTGGTCGGTGGAACTGTGGGCCTATAAAGACCGCTTCAACAGTGAGGAAGAAACGCTTCTCGCCTGGGGGCCGGCCGGCGAGCGCGGCACGCGCTTCACCTGGGGATCGGGCAACCAGGCGTTCCGCCATGGCCGCGACCCGCGCGGGCAGTGGAAGAGCAAGCCCGACCCCGGGCGGTGGCACCACCTCGTTTACGTCTTCAAAGGCGGCGGTCTCCAGGACGGACCGGGCGAGTACCGTGTTTACGTCGATGGCCGGCTCGATTCCGTCGCCAGACACAAGCTGGCTCTCGCGGCTCGCCCGAACGTTGTCGTCGGGGGCGTCGAGGAGGGAGGCACGTGCCAGCTCGGGTTCGCCGGGGCGCTGGCGCATCTGCGTCTCTACAACTATGATTTGACGGAAGCCCAGGTGCAGTCTCATTACCGAGAGGAATCGCCCCATTACCAGCGGCAGGCGCCGCACATCGCCGCCCTCCTGCTGGTCGACCTGGATGCCCGCGCGCTGGCCCGCTGCCCCCAGGGAGACGACCGTCCCACCTATCCCGCGAGCACCGGCCGGCGGTGGCTCCGAAGCTGGGCCAACCACGGCGCGCTTGGCGGCAAGGTGCACAACGACGTCCATCGGCCGGAGAACAGCGATCCGAAGGTGGGAGTGGTTGACGGGGTGACCGCCGTGCAGTTCGACGGCTCCGATCGCATGGTCTCGTCCTTCCTCCCCTTCGCCGGCGGGCTCTCTTTCAAGACCGGCACGGTCGAGGCATGGGTGTACCGGCAGCGCGATGACCAGGCCGGCACCGTCCTCCAGTGGGGCCCCGTCAGGCTGAAGGCCGACCTGGTCGAGCCCGGCCGATGGCACCACCTGGCGGCCGCCCTGGATTCGGACGCTCTGCGTATCGTTGTGGATGGCGAACCGAAATCGTCGTCACCGGCCGGCGCGGCGCTTCAGCCCCTCGACCGCCTGCACGTCGGCGCCGCCTGGGACGGCCGGCAGTGGCAGGACTACTTCGTCGGGGCAATTGCACAGGTACGCGTCCACAGCGGCGCGCTCGGCCCCGAGCAGATCCGCACGAACTACCTGGACAGCAACCTGATGCCGCCTGCCTTGCCGGATCCGGCCGACGGCGGCACGGTGGTCGCCTCTCGTCGGATCACGCTGCGATGGGAAACCGGCGCCCGACCCGCGCCCGCCGGCTTCGACGTGTATCTCGGCCCCGACCGCGCCAGGGTGGCCGCGGGGAGTCCGGGCGACCCCACCCACCAGGGGCGTTTCAAGGTCGCGGAGTTCTCGCCCGCCCTCAAGCCGGACACCACCTACTACTGGCGAGTGGAAGCGGCTGCCTCGGACGGCCGGCGGCCGGCGCGCGGCAACGTCTGGTCTTTCCGAACACATCGGGGCCTCCTGGTTGATCTCGATGCGGCAGAACTGGCGCCCGGCAAGCTCGCCCGGTGGACCAACAAGGGCAAGGCGGCTGGGGCGTTCGCAAGCGGCCGGTTCGGCGAGATGTTGGCGCCGGTGGTGCAGCAGGTCGAGGGTCGCAAGGGCGTCAGCTTTGCCGGCCACAAGGGCCTGGTGTCTCGCTTCCCAGCGCCTGCGGGCCTTGCGGCGGGCGGCGACTTCACCGTTGCCGTCTGGGCCTATGCCCCCCAGGTGGAGGCGGAAGCAACCATGCTGGCCTGGGGCAACCGGGCACAACCGGGCGCGGAGTTCGTCTATGGCTGGAGCAAGGATCGCGGCGCGTTCGCCGGCGCCCCGGACCGGCACCTGGGTTACGCAGGCAAGGCGGCAAACCCGGACGGCTGGAAACACAACGCCCCGTACGCCCAGTGCTGGCATCACATCGCCTACACGTATGCGGGGGGCGAAGACGGCGTGCTGGGCGTCTACGTCGATGGCCGGCTCAACCGCGAGGAGAAGGTCCGGCTGGATTTCCGGCGCGACGCGCCGATCACGCTCGGCATGGCCCTGGCCGGCGAGCAGCAGGCGTCGCACTTCTCCGGCTGCCTGGGACACGTGCTGATCTACGGGAGCGCCCTCTCGGCGGAAGAACTCGCCGCCCTAGCCTCGCCCGAGGGGCGGAAGCCGGCCAACCGGAAGCCCCTGGTGGACCTCGACGCCGGCCCCCTCCCGGAGGGCACGCTGAAAGCCTGGACGAACCGCGGAACCTTCGGCGGATCCTTCGGCCTCCTCGACGAGCCGCCGACCGAACCGACGGTCGAGGACGTGGCGGGGCGCCGCGCGGTGACCTTCGACGGCACACGGACGTTCCTCGAATCCGACTTCGTCACGCCCGAGGCGGTCACGCTCAACCGGCCTTTCACGATTGAGGTGGCGGTGTTCAATCCCCAGGTCGGCGCCGATGAAACGGTCTTCTCGATGGCGCCCCTGGTGGCCATGAAGTCGTTCCCGGAATCGCTCATCTTCCGCGGGGTCGAGTGCCGTTACGGCTCACGGAAGGACCTGGAACCGGGCGCTTTCACCACGGGCTGGGAACCGCGCCACGTCGGCTGGAAGACGGCTCCCCCCGCCGAGGGCAAATGGCACCACATCGCCTACGTCTACGACGGAGGTTGCCCGGGCACGCTGCGCCTCTACGTGGACGGCTCGCCCGACGCCGAGCGCGCGTACTACACGCTCGATACCATGCCGGGATACGCCATGCACCTGGGCACGTCATGGAATACGGCTGCCGGAACCGGCCAGATGCTCTCCGGGTCCTTGGCGAGACTTCAGGTTTACGATTACGCCCGGACAGCCGAAGAGGTCCGCGAGGCGGCCGCCGCCTGCGGCCGTTGAAACTTAACTAGAAGGTGTCACGACCCGGTTACTTGGCAGGTTTCTCCTCCGCCTGCGTGGCCGCCGGCTGGTCCGTGGTGCCGCCTGCCTTGCAGCAGGAGCAAGATGTGAGCAGAAGCAGGAGAAAAACGGTTTCCGTGCCGGGGCATCACCGGATCTTCTCGTCCGGGAGGGCTTCCTTGACGCCCTCGTCGAGGGGCATCTTGTCGGGAAGCGCGCCCGTCGCCGCCATGAGCCGCCCCAGCTCCTTCTTGAGCATCTCCTGCTGCTCGCGGCAGGCGGGATCGCCGATGAGGTTCTTCGACTCGCCGGGGTCGGTCTTGAGATGGTAGAGCTCCGCCTTGTGGCGGTCGGGGCCGCCGTCGCCGTGCGGGTAGTGGACGTACTTCCACTCGTCGGTCCGCACGCCGCGCACGTTGGGCGTGTACGGAAACTGTTTCTCGTAGTTATACTCATAGTACCACGAGGTGCGCCAGCCGCGCGCGTCGCCCGCGAGCAGCGGAACCCAGGAGGCGCCGTGGATGTTCTTCAGCGGGGCGGCCCGGCAGATCTCCAGGACGCTCGGCGCCAGGTCGATGCCGAGGACCATCCGGTCGACCACCGTGCCGGGGCGGATCCGCTTCGGGTATCGCACCAGCAGGGGCACGCGGATGCTCTCCTCGTGCATCGTCCGCTTGTCGGTCATGCCGTGTTCGCCCAGGAACATGCCGTTGTCGCTGGCGAAGACCAGGAGCGTGTCGTTCAGCTCGCCCAGGTCCTTGAGGGCCTGGTAGATCCGGCCGACGCTGTCGTCGACGGACCGGATCGCGGCGGCGTACGAGCGCACGAACCGCGCGAAATCCTTCACGCCCTCCGGCCGCGCGTCCGGGAAGTTCTTGCGGAATCCGTAGAGCGGGTCGTAGATACCGTGCCAGGTGGCGAGGCGCCGCCGGACCCACTCGGGCTTTCCCTCCAGCGCGAACGCCGACCGGGGATATTGGATATCGATATCATCATACAGGTTCGCGTATTTCGGCTCCGGCGTATAGGGCGTGTGCGGGGCCTTGTGGCCGAGCACGAGGAGGAACGGCTTCTCGCGCGGCCGCCGGAGCCACTCCACCGCCATGTCGGTGACCTCGTGCGTGTAGTAGCCCGGCCTGGCCTCGCGCCGGCCGTTGACGTTGAAGGTGGTGCCGAAGTACTGTCCCTGCCCCTTGTGGCTCACCCAGTAATCGAAACCCGGCCGCTTCTCGTCGCTCCCCTCGCCCATGTGCCACTTGCCGACGTAGGCCGTCTCGTAACCCTCCTCGTGCAGCCGCATAGGGAAGCTGGTCAGGCGGCTCGGGTAGTCCGTGAAGTTGTCGAGGACCCCGTGGGTGTGGGCGTAGAGGCCGGAGAGCAGCGAGGCCCGGCTCGGCGAGCACAGGGACGTGGTCACGAACATGTTGGCGAAGCGGGCCCCCTCGGCCGCCAGGCGGTCGAAGCCGGGCGTCTTGAGGAACGGGTGCCCCGCCGCACTCAGGGTGTCCCACCGCTGGTCGTCGGTGAGGATGAAGACCACGTTGGGCCGGCGCTGCGGAGGCGCGCCAGGCGTGGCGCATCCCCCCAGGGCCAGGGCGGCGGCGCCCAGGGCGGCCGTCCCGATGAACCGGCGCCGTTTCATGCGGGTCCTCCCACTCATGGCGACGGCTATTGTACTGGCGCCGGGGGAGTTCCTCCAGCCCCTTTGCCCTCGCCGCCGTAGCGCCTCGCTCATCAAGGGGGCCGCGCAGCCGGTGCGCCGGGGCGGACGTCGTTGACAGTGCCCTCTGGGAACCCTAGGATGCTCCTCGAACGCCGTGAGAGGAAAGAGGTCGATCGTGACCAGATCGCGGGCATTTCTCCTCCTGGGTGTGGCGATGGTCCTTGCGGCCGCGGCGCCGCTCGGATGCCGGCGGTCGGACGAGGGGAAGCAGGTCATCCGCGTCACGCGGAACATCGGCGGGCGCGAAGGCTTCCGCATCCACTTCGAGGCGTGGAAGGCAACCTTCGAGAAGCAGAACCCCGGCTGGACGATGGAGCTCGTTGACCTCGGGAACGCCGAGGGCTCCGAGTTCTACAAGTCGCGCATCGCCACCGGCGATCTGCCCGAAGTCGTGATGACGTGGCAACTGGCGAAGATGCTGGCCGACAGCGGACACCTCGTTCCCCTCAGCGACGACTACTACACGAAGTTCGGCATCCCCGCCCCGCCGCCGTACAAGGGGAAGCTCTACACCACGCAGGGCGGCACCCAGGTCCAGGGCATCGCCGTCAATAAGAAGATGTGGAACGACGTGGGCATCACCGAGCCGCCGAAGACCTGGGACGAGTTCCTCGCGGGCCTGCGGAAGCTCAAGGCAAAGGGCTGCATGCCCCTGACGTACGGCGGGAAGGACTGGACCGCCCACATGCCGCTGGCGTACGGCATCGCGACGAACCTGTACCACGATCGTCCGGCGCCCGGGCAGCCGTCGCTCACGCAACGGCGCGACCAGCGGAAGGTCCTCTTCGCCACCGAGCCGACCATGCGGGTGATCCTCAGGAACGTGATCGACCTCCTCGACGAGTTCGCGCCGAAGGGGTGCGCGAGCGACGGCTACAACGAGGAACAGCGCGATTTCTACACCGGCAAGGCCGCCGCCTGGATCATGGGCTGCTGGATCGGCGGCGACGTCGAGCCGAACAAGGTCGACTTCGAGATCGAGTACTGGCCCATCCCCACGATGACCGGCAAGACGCCGCTGTTTCTCCAGACGTCGGAGATCCCGAACGGGTGGGCCATCACCACGAGCGCTTCGGGCGAGAAGCTGGAGAAGGCGCGGGCCGCCGTCGAGGCATTCTACGATGCCGAGGTCTACCAGCTCTTTCTGAACGGCGAGAGCCAGGTCGGCCTGGCGTCGAAGGTCCCGGCCAAGGGGCCGAAGAGCGCGTGGCCGTCCGCGCAGAAATTCTTCGACAGCATGGTGGCGAACACGGCCAAGTACGGGACCACGCCGGGCTTCCACATCGCGCTCGATGACTTTCCGCCGCAGAACTTCATGGTCACGCTCGGGGCGGTCTGCCAGGAGATCCTCGCGGGGAACCGCGACATGGACAAGCTCCTGAAGATCATCGACGACGAGTGGGACGCCGGCCGCAAGGGAGAGTAGCCCGGCATGGCGCTCGATCTGGTGAGGACTGCCGCGCCGCCCCGCCCCCTGCCCCGCCGACCCGGGCGCACGCTGCCGGCGTGGACGGCCTCGGCAATTCTCTGCGGACCGGCGGTCATACTGTACGCCGGCTTCATGGTCCTGCCGGCAATCCTCGGCGCGTACTACAGCCTGACGCAGTGGAACGGGTGGACCTCAACCGCCCGGTTCATCGGCCTCGAGAACTTCAGGGAGCTCGCCGGCGACGACCGGTTCTGGACGGCCGTCAGGTTCACGCTCTTCGAGACCGTCCTCATCGTAGCCTTCTTCACGTTCGCCTCGCTCCTGCTGGCGGTGCTGCTGGACAAGGTCAGGCGCCTCAAGGGCCTCATCCGCGGTCTCTTCTTTTACCCGTTCGTGCTGAGCATCCTCGTGAGCGCCCTCCTGTTTCAGTACCTCGCCAACTACCGCGAAGGGGCGGTCAACGTGCTCCTGCGGTGGATCGGCCTGGGCGCCTGGGCGCAGGACTGGATGGGCGACCCCGACCTCGTCCCCTACTTCATCTTCGGGCTGGTCGCGTGGAGCGGGCTGGGCTTCTTCACCACGCTCTACCTGGCCAGCCTCCAGACGATCCCCGCGGAGCTTTACGAGGCCGCCGAGATCGACGGGGCCGGGCCGATGCGGGTCTTCACGCGGATCCAGTTCCCCATGCTCCTGCCCACGATCACGACCAACTCGGTCCTCGCGCTGATCACCGGCATCAACCTCTTCGGCCAGATCGTCGTGACCACGCAGGGCGCGCCGGGCTACCGCACGGTGACGATCGGCTATTACATCTACCAGCTCGGCATCCTGAACAACCGGCAGGGGTACGCTTCGGCGGTGTCGGTGGCCACGTTCCTGGCGCTGGTGGCCGTGGCGTGCGTGCAGGTGGCGCTCCTGAGGCCGAGGACGGTGAGCCTATGACCTCCGCGCACCCGCGCCGAAAACGCCTGCCGATCCTCGAGGCGGTCCTGCTGCTCGCCGGCCTCGCGGTCATCGCGCCGTGCTTCCTGGCGGTGGTCAACTCCCTGAAGACGCTGCCCGAGATCATCCGGTCGCCGCTGGCGCTGCCCACGAGCCTGAACCTTGACAACTATGCCTACATCTTCACGGGCGTGGACCTGGCGGGATCGATGCTCAACAGCCTGCTGATGTGCGCGGCGGTGATCCTGGCGCAGATCGTGTTCGGGTCGATGGCCGCCTACTCGATGATGCGGCGGCGGATGTGGGGCGGGCGGTTCCTGCGCGTCTTCTTCCTCGCGGGCCTGGCGGTGCCGTTCCAGATCATCATGATCCCGCTGTTCAAGGAGTTCTGGCTGCTGGGGATCCACACGACGTACTTCGCCCTGTGGCTGCACTACGTCTCGTGGGGTCTGCCGCTGTGCATCTTCATCTACAGCGGGTTCATGGCAACCATTCCGCGCGAGCTGGAGGAGGCGGCCGCCATCGACGGCTGCGGGCCCGTCGCCACGTTCTGGCGGATCGTCTTTCCGCTGCTGGCCCCCTGCACCGTCAGCATCGTCATCTTCTGGGGCCTGTGGATCTGGAACGACTTCATGCAGGCCTTCATCCTCATGGGGGCGAACAAGGGCCACCTGGCCTTCGTGCAGCTCTACCGCTTCCTGAGCGACCAATACGTGAAGAACTGGAACGCCATCTTCGCGGGCGTGGTGGTGCTCTCCGCCCCTGTGACGCTGCTTTACGTGATCATGCAGCGGCGGTTCGTCAAGGGCCTGACGGCGGGCTCGTTCCACTAGACTCTTACTCCACCGCCCCGGGCCCGGCGCGGAGACTCTTGACCGCATCGGGCGAGGGCTCTTTGCCGAACGTGTTGTCCTTCCAGGTGTGCCAGTCCTGCTGGCACTGGTTGAAGCGGATGGGCTCGCCGCTGGTTTTATAGATGACGTTGCCCTCGACCAGGAATCCCTTGCTGCCCTCGTCGAAGAAGATGCCGTTGTTCGGCGCGCCGCCGTGGGCGAAGGCCGAGCGATGCACGTCGTGGATCAGGTTGCCTCGCAGGACCGTCCCCGGCTGAAGGCCCAGCGTGTAGATGCCCCCGCCGTCGGCCAGCACCTTCATCACGTCATAGATATGATTGCCCTCGACGATGCACCCGCGCTGGCTGGTCTCCGTGGTGTTCCAGCGGAACCCCACCGAGACGCCCGTGTACGGCATGTCGGTGATCCGGTTGTGCAGGACCTTGGTATCGGCCGAGAACGCCACGAAGAGGCCGACGCACCCGTAGTTGACGGCCCCGCACCCGTGCAGGTAAGAGTTGCGAATCACGTTGCCGACGGGCGTTTCCGCGGGGGCCGGCCAGTCGCCGTCGAGCGCCTGCATCACTCCCCCGCCGGCCTTGTCCCCGCGCCAGCCGACCACGATGCCGTTGCCGCCGACGTCCGCCAGCTCGCACGCCTCGACCGTGTTGCGCCGGCATCCCGCGCCGAAGCCGATGCCGCTCGCCCCGGTGTGGGTGATGCGGCAGCCCACCAGCGCGCAATCCTCCGCCCAGAAGAACTCGACCGCCGACGGCAGCACGTACACCGGCTGGCCCTCCTTCGGCCCGTAGTGCCCCGCCTGGATGCCGGAGTAACCGCCCGCCGGCAGGCGCCACGCCGTGTGGGCAAACTCGATCCCGTTCCACTTAATGTTGCGGACTGGTGCGTCAGGCCGCCCAGCCATGACGAGAAGTTGCTCGGTGACGGGGGCCACGAAGGTCCGCTTCGCGGGGTCCTCGCCGGCCGCCGCCATGTAGAGCAGCTCGCCCGCCGCCCGGTCCAGGTACCACTCGCCCGGCTCATCGAGGAAGGCCCGCGCGTGCTCCAGGAAGGCGGGCTTGCCGGGACCGGCGGTGGTCCAGGCGTGGCCGATCCAGCCGACGGGCGTGGCCGTGGTCACCCCCCGCTCGGTCGAAGAGACGATGACCGCCCGCGAGATCGACCAGTTCTGGATCACGATGAGCTCCGCATCCTTGCCGCCCAGGTCGCCGGCGGGCAGAGGCTTATCGAGCTCCAGCGTCTTCACGTCGCCGGAGACCTTCTGGAGCCGAAGGAGCTCCTGTCCGTTCGGAAACCGCGCCCGCGGGAGGCGCTGACCGTCGGCGAAGAGCTCGCGGAAGATCCCCTTCCCCGCCTTCGCCTCCGGCAGCGGCGCCGCCCAGAGGTTGCCCTCGCGGCGCTTCCACCCCGTGATCCGCCGCGCGCCGCTGAGGACCACCTTCTCGCCCGGACAGGCCGCGTACGTGATGGCGTGCTTCTCCGAGCCGCTGTCCTCGGGCCCGAAGACCACCGGCTCCGTGAGTTGATACGTGCCGCCGCGAAGGAGCACCGTCACGGACGCCTGGAGACCCTTCGTGATCTTCGCCCGCACCGCCTCCCGCGCCCGCGCCGGCGTTGCGAACGGGGCGGCCTCCGTGCCTGCGTTGGTGTCCTTGCCGTTGGGGGCGACGTAGAAATCCCCCTCAGGCGCGGGAGGGGCGGCGGGAGTCGCACTCGCACCCAGCAAGAGCAACGCCGAGACAAGCATTCCACCCACAAGGCGGTGATTCATGGCACACTCCTGAACGTTGCCCGCCATCTCTCCCTCGCCTACTCGCCCACGGCAAACCAC
>JAPLML010000751.1 GCA_026387055.1 Planctomycetota bacterium
GTAGACCAGCGTGCTGCCCGTGATCGAGTAGTCCAGCCGGATCACGTCGTCGCCGCCGAAGCCGTAGACCGAGATGTACCCGTAGTACCCGGCGAACGTCCGCGTGCCGGCCCCGCTGGCCAGGCTGGTCGCCGAACCGTTGTAGGACAGCGTTATCACGTCGTTGCCGTTGGTGCCGGTAATGACCAGGCGAGTCGTGCCGCCGGACTGCTGGACCGTGCCATCGACGCTGGCGCCGGGCGTAGGACCGTCCGGTGGCACTGGATCCGGCTCGGGCTCAGGCTCGGGCTCCGGCGTCGGGTCGGGAGTCGGGTCGGGTGTCGGATCGGGTGTCGGATCGGGAGTCGGGTCGGGAGTCGGGTCGGGAGTCGGGTCCGCCTGGGTTGCAACGGTCAGGACGTACCGCCCGGTCGTCCGGCTCCCACTGGCGGCTGAGAGATAATAGGTCTCGCCCGCCACCACGTCGAAGGTGATCAGGGCCGTGCCGTCGGAGGCGTCGTCGGCCGCCAACTGCGTGCCGGCCACGTCCATCGCGCTGACCGCGCCGATCAGGTTGCTGGTGCCGTACTTGGCCATCGAGACCGTCATGTCGCCGGTGACGGTGGCGTTGAACTTGAACACGTCGACGTCCGAGCCGTAGTTGATGGTGGCAACCGCGGTCGACGAGCCCGAAGCCGCCATCGCCATGGCCGCGGCGCGGGCGGCGTCGTTGCCAAAATCGTCCAGCGGCTGGCTGGTGAACGTGAGCGCAAAGTCGCCCGCGGTGCCCTTCGTGCCGCTGACGCGGACGTATAACTTCTGGCCCTCCTTAACGCGGATCCGCACGCGGCTGTCGCCGGTGCCCCGGGCGGCGTTGTCGTTGTAGGTCAGGCGGCGCTGGTTCTCGGTGTAGATCTCGACGTATGAGTCGATCGAGCTGCCCTGCCCGGCCGACATGTCGAACTGCATGTACCCGCTGGCCGGGACGTCTGGCTCGAATCGGCGCCGGAAACGCTCAAGAAGTACGTCTGGCCCTGGACGGCGGTGAAGCTCAGGTTCAGCGAGCCGCCCCCGGCCGCCTGGGCCGCGCCCATCACGTTACCCTCGGCGTCACGAACCGTCAGGGCAGCCGCCAGCACGCTTCCTTGGCCGGTCGCGGCTACGGTGGTCTGCACAAGCCCGCTGTACTTGGCGGTGTAGGCGAAACAGTCAGTGTCGTTGGCGTATTGGATGTTCCCGTTCTTGGAGGATGAGCCGTTGGCGGCGATGGACATCGCCGCGGCCTGGGCGGAGGTGTTGCCCGCGTCGTCGATTGGCTGGCTCTCGAACTTCAGCGCGTAGTGGCCCTCGGTGCCCTTGGTGGCCAAGGCGCGAACGTAGTACGTCTGGCCCGCCGTAACGCGTATCCGCACGCGGCTGTCGGTGGTGTCCCGGGCGGCGTTGTCGCTGTAGGCCACCCGCTGCTGGCCCTCGTTGTAGACCTCCAGGTACGAGTCGATGGCGCTGCCATCGGCGGCCATGTTGATCTCGAAATACCCGCTGGCCGGGGCTATGAAACTGTACGTCGCCCGCCCGTTGACCGGCAGCGTGCCGATAAGGGTCTCACTGGCCGCGATGATCGGAGTTTTGCCACCCGAGACGAT
>JAPLML010000352.1 GCA_026387055.1 Planctomycetota bacterium
AAGAAACCGGCCGCCTGGTGCAAGGCCCGCTCCAGGCGCCGCAGGCAGAGGTAGTTCGAGCGGCCCTTGACGAGAACCGCCACGAAATCCTCGCCCGTCGCCTCCTTCAAGAGGGGGATGTCCTTCTCGATGAGCTGTTCCTGGAGGCTGATGGTGTAGGTGGAGATGACGACGCGGCGCTTCTCCTGGACCGCCTCGCGGATGGCCGGGACGAGGTACGCGAACGACTTGCCGACGCCGGTGCCCGCCTCGGCCACGAGGTGCCGCGAGCCGCGGAAGGCAGCGTCGACGGCGGCGGCCATCTCCAACTGCTGCGGGCGATGCTCGTAGCCCTTCAGGTGCTTGGCCACGAGGCCGTCGGGGGCGAGGACGGACTGGACAAAGTCGGTCAACGTTCACCCATCACGCGAAGCGCTTCGCCGTCGATGCGGCTGAGCAGGACCAATCGTGTTTCTCCAGACTTACTTACAGGCGAGGATCGGCGCGCACCGCCGCGATCATCCTCGCGGCCTCCTCGGCGGCCCAGCGGACGCACGGCGTGCATTTCCCGGCCATCGCGTTCTCACGGCGGAAGCGGTCCATCGCGCCGGGCTCGGACCAACCGAAACCCAGGATCGCCTCGCAATCGGCCGCGCCGAACCGGGCGGCAAAACGGTTCACCAGTTCGCCCGCCAGACGGTACGCGGCAGGCTTCTTGGCGGACATCGGGCCGCTCAGGAAACGGTCCACCGCCAAGCCCAGGACCATGACCGCCCCCGTGACCGCCCCGCACGCCCTGCCGGTGTGTCCGATGCCGCCGCCCATCGCCAGCGCCACCGCGGGGATGCACGGCGCGCACGACAGACCCTCGGCCTCCGCCACCGCCCGCAGGACGGCCTGGGCGCAGTTGTGTCCTTCCTGGAAATAGCGGGCGGCGATGTCGGTGACAGGTTGGGTTGGCTCGGTCATTGGCGTACCCTCAACTCGTGCTGCGGCGCCATTCCTATCGATCGGCCCGCGCGGCGTCGCACGATCTCGCGCGGCGGGTCAGGAGACCCGCCGTGCAACAGCATGGCTACTTCGTCGTCGGGGCGATGGTTCCCGCGGCCGGGCTGGACGGGGCGCCGAAGACCCTTCGCGGGATGCGGCCGGCCAGATACGCCAGGCGCCCGGCCTCGACCGCGAGCCTCATCGCGCGGGCCATCATGACCGGGTCGCGGGCCTTGGCCACGCCCGTGTTGAGGAGCACGCCGTCGGCCCCGAACTCCATGGCGACGGCGGTGTCGCTGGCGGTGCCGACGCCCGCATCGACGATGATCGGCACCTTGGCCCGCTCAATGATCAGGCGGATGTTCTGCGGGTTCAGGATGCCCTGGCCCGACCCGATGGGCGACCCCAGGGGCATGACGCTCGCGGCCCCCGCCTCCTCGAGCCGCTTCGCCATAACCGGGTCGTCGCTCGTATACGCGAGAACGCAGAAACCTTCCTTCACGAGGACCTTCAGGGCATCGAGGGTCTCTCTGGGCTCGGGCAGGAGCGTCTCGGGGTCGGAAAGGACCTCGAGTTTCACCCAGTCCAGGCCGAGCGCCTCGCGGGCCAGGCGCGCGGTGCGCACGGCGTCCTCGGCACTGAAGCACCCGGCTGTGTTCGGCAGGAGGGTGTAGCGCGTGCGGTCGATGTAGTCCAGGAGGCTCTCCTTGGACTTGTCCGCAAGGTTGATGCGCCGCACAGCCACCGTGACGACCTGGCAGCCGGAGGCTTCCAGGGCCTCGCGCATCAGCGGGAAGGTCTCATACTTGCCCGTGCCGACGAAGAGGCGGCTGGTGAAGGCGTACGGGCCGAGTTTGAGGGCGTCGTTTTCGGGCATCAGGCAACTCCTCGGCTAAAACGCGCTCGCCTTCGGCTCGCGGCTCAACTTGCGCCGCGGCGCAGGCGAGGGGTTCTTGCCT
>JAPLML010000318.1 GCA_026387055.1 Planctomycetota bacterium
AAAGCCGCCCTCCAACTGGCCAAGGATGAGCAGGGCAAGCTGGCGTCCGAGGCGAAGGCCAAGAAGGATGCTGAGGCCAGGGTCGCCGCCGAAGCCAAGGCCAAGGCCGACCAGGAAGCCAAAGCCAAGGCCGATCAGGAAGCCAGGGCGGCCGCTGAGGCGAAGGCCAAGGCCCTCGCCGATGCCAAGGCCCAGATCGCCGCGGCCGAAACCGCCCTCCGGGCCGGCAAAGTCGCCGACGCCCGCAAGGCCGTCGACGCGGTCAAGGTGGCCAAGGTCGACCTCGGCTGGTGGGGCAACATGGAGTTCTCCGGCCTCGATAGGAAAGTGAGACGCGCGGAGGTTGCCGAAGCGGAAACGCTGACCGCCGCCAAGGTCGCGCCCAAGCCGGCCCCGACGAAGGCCGAGACGGTCGTCGCCGCCGCGCCGAAGCCGGTCGCCGCCGTGCCGACGCCGGTCGCCGAAGCGCCGAAGCCGGTCGCCGAGGCGCCGAAGCCCCCGGTCGCCCCTCCGCCTCCTCCGCCGGAGGTTCTGACGGTCGCGCAGCAGGCCAATCGCGCCCAGGCCGAGGAAGAGACCAAGCTGGGCGAGGACGCCCTGGTCCGCCACGAATACCAGCAGGCCAAGCTCCATTTCGCCCGCGCCGTCGAGCTCTGGCCGCAGTCTCCCAGGGCCAAGAAGGGTCTGGATGACGCCCTGCGTCTGCTGGCCGAACGCGAGGAACCCCTCGGCGACGTCGTCCGCGAGGTCCAGGCCATGGAGCGGCAGCGGATCATCGCGTCGGTCCAGGAAATGCTCGCCCAGGCCCAGCGCGAGATGGACCGCGCCGAGAGGCCCGAGGATCTGACCGAGGCCCTCCGTCCGCTTGCCCAGGCCGACCGCACCATTGACGTGGCCCGCGTGCTGACGCCCGAGGAGCAGGAAGCGCTGCGGACCGACGTGTGGTCCCTGCGTAAGGAGATCGAGAAGCGCAAGGCCGAAGCAACCGGCACGCGCGAGAAGAAGGCCAAGACCGAGGCCGAGGCCCGCGAGGCCAAGCGCCGCGAGGCCGATAAGCTCGACCGCGAGAGCAAGGTCCGCCAGCTCTGGGAGCGCGCCAGCGAGCTCCGCCGCAGCATGCAGTTCGGCGAGGCCATCGAGATCCTCGACCGCCTCATCGCCGTCGACCCCACCGACGAGCGCGCCCTGCGGTGGCGCGAGGACCTGCTGTACCTCGATGCCCAGTCCCGCCAGGTCGGCATCCGCACCGAGCGCGAGCGGGCCGCCGTCGAGTCCCTGGTCGACGTCGAGGAAGCCTCCGTTCATCCGGGCGAGCAGGTGCGCGGCAAGATCGCCTACCTCAGGTACCCCGACGCGAAGGACTGGAAGGAACTGACCCAGTTCCGCCGCGAGTTCACCCGCGCCGTCTCCGCCGAGCCGAAGGCCGTGTCCGAAACCCGCCGGCGCCTTACCGAGGAGATCGACCTCGACTTCGAGAAGACCAGCCTCGATAACGTGCTGAAGTACATCAGCGAGGTGCAGAAGGGCCTCAACATCGTGATCGACCCCGACATCGCGACCGGCGGCATCGACCTCTCGACCCGCGTCGTCGACCTCAAGGTCAAGCGCGTCTCCATTGAGTCGGTCCTCGGCCTGATCCTCGGCGCCGACCTCGGCTACAAAGTCGAAGCCGGCTACCTCCTCGTGACCACCAAGGAGAAGCTCCAGCAGAACCTGCCGATGGTGACGTACCCGGTGCAGGACCTCGTGGCCCAGATTCCGGACTTCGGCAGCAATGCCCCGCGCTTCGAGATCTCCAACGTCACGCAGGCCGCTTCCGCGGCGGCGGGCGGCGGCGGCGGCGGCTTCGGCGACCTCTTCGGCGCCACCAAGACCGCCACCGAGCAGCCCACCGTCGGGTTCCAGGAACTCATGGACATCATCAAGCGCACGGTCAACAACACCGCCGACCCCACCGTGGCCGCGTGGTCCGATGAGGGCGGGCCGGCCGCCATCGAGTACATGAACGGCACCCTGATCGTCACCCAGACGCGCCACGGCCATGAGAAGGTCGCCGACCTCCTGGAACAGCTTCGCCGCGAACGCGCCATCATGATCAGCGTCGAGTCCCGCTTCTGCACCGTCAGCGATGACTTCCTCCAGGACATCACGCTCGACGTCGATGCCGCCTTCCTGCAGACCGGCAACAAACACTTCACCACCCCGGTGCCCCCGGCGTACCAGAACCCGCAAACGGGCACCTACGTGACGCTGCCCGGCCTGGTGGCGGGCACCCCGCGGGGCTTCTTGGTGCCGGCCACGCAGCCGATCGTGGTGGCCAACACCGGCTCCAACGGCATGGGCATCCAAAGCCTCATTCCGCTGACCGACACGGTGTTTGCGCCCTTTGCCGCCAACATCAACCAGGGCGGTCTGGTGGCCAGCGGCGTCTTCCTCGACGATCTCCAGATTGGCTTCCTCCTGAGGGCGATCCATGCCGACTCGCGCGCGACGACCCTCCAGGCGCCGCGCGTCACGCTCTACAACGGCCAGCGGTCCTACATCAGCGTCGCGACCGTCACGACCTACATCGCCGACGTGACCCCCGTGGTGGCCGAGGCCGCCGTCGGTTGGGACCCCACCATCGGCGCCATCCCGGTCGGCGTGACGCTGGACGTCAAGGCGACGGTTTCGGCCGATCGCCGGTACGTCCAGATGGACCTGAGGCCGCAGGTGGCCGCCATCGAAGGATTTGATCACTCGCTCGTGACGGCCGCCGTGCCCATGCTCGGCATCGCCTCCGCCGTCATCGACCTGCCGCGCGTCCGCGTCCAGGACTTCATGACCACCGTCAGCGTTCCCGACGGCGGCACGCTCCTCCTGGGCGGCACCAGGATCTACAGGGAGTTTGAGGCCGAGACCGGCGTCCCGCTCCTCTCGAAGATCCCGATCATCAAGCGGCTCTTCGATAACCGGGCCACGCTCCGCTCCGCCTCGAACCTCCTTATCCTCATCAAGCCCAGGATCATCATCCAGGCGGAGGCGGAGAAGAACCTCGGCTACGATAACTTCTAGCCGACGGGCGACGGGAGCCTGTTTCGGGGAGGCCTGCTCGGGCCTCCCCGCTTTTTTGTGTGGCGCGCCCGCGCCGCCCGCTTATGATAAGCCGTGTTTAGCCGTCGCCGCCTACGGCGACGTAACATCGTTTTGCCGCGATGCCGGGGGGCATGCCTGCGGCATCCGTTCCGCGGGCATGCTCTTGCCGATTCGAGCAATATGCCCACGCAAAGGCGGCGCGGGCGTGCCGCCCGACGGCGGGGCAACACGTGGCCGTCGCCGCCTGCGGCGACGCACAACCATGCAATCACTTATCGAAATGCTCGTGGCCCTCGAGATGCTGCTCCTGCCCGCCTGGGTGGGGGCGGCGTTCGTCCGGCCGCCCGACGCGCCGGGCCGGCGCGTCCTCCGCAGCGCCGTTGCCGTGGCCGTCGCGACCGTCATCCTCATCCTCCTCGCGGCCTTCATCTCGGGCGAGGCGGCGACCGCCGTCCTGCGGTCCCAGGCGGTGGCGGCCGGTTTCCTGGTGCTCCTCATCGGCATCGCGGCCGCGATCGACCGCCTGACCGGCCCGCGCCCCGCGCAGGTGCTGACCACGCTCCTGGGATGGCTGGTCCTGGCGGCGGTCATCCTTGGCGGCCCGGTGGTGGAGCTCGTCGACGCCCCCGTCAAGGAGCCGCTCGTCCGCGCGCTGGTCTACGCCAACCCCCTCATCGTGGCCGAGCACGAGTTGGGCCTCCAGTGGCTCCACCAGAGCCTCACCTACCAGCTGACGCCCATCGGCGAAAGCTACGCCTACCTCTTCGGCGCCCTCGCCTGGTGGAAAACCTTCCTCGCCCACCTCTTCATCGGCTCCGGCCTGTTCGTCTTCAGCCTGCGGATGCCCTCCCGCCCACTCGCACCCGACAAGTCGGGCGGCTAAGAAGCCGTTGCACAAGCGTGATAAGCGCACGCTTGCGCGGCGGGTCTCCTGACCCGCCGCGTGCGTGCGTTTTCCGGCTGCCAATGGGCAGTTTCGGCGCGGTGGGTCAGGAGACCCACCGCGCACGGGGGTCAAGTCGCGCTGTAGTACTGAACGGCGGAGACTGGGGGCTCACTTCTTCGGCAGGTCTTCCTCGAAATGCTTCGGGTTCTCGTGCCGCAAGGTGTCGACCGGGGCCATGTCGTCGGTCAGGGGTTTCTCGCGGATGTCCTGCGGCGTCAGGTGCTCGTACTCGGTCCAGACCAGGGCGGGGAGGTCGAAGCCGAAATCCTTGCCGGCGGCCAGGGCCTGGGCCTGCTTCACCCACTCGTCCTTGCCCACGGCCTTCTCGCCGAGCGTTCCGAAGACGATGATCTTGCCTGCGGTGCCCGACTTGCATAGATAAGTTTGTGGGAAGGTCTTCTGGAACGTCTTGAGCTCGGCCCAGTAGAACCGGCTGACCGCGGGTCCGAAGCTCGGGGCCGCGGCCGCGGTCACGCCGGGCTCCCACAGGTTCGCCGCGACCACGCCGCCGGGCTTCAGCCGCGACTTCACCAGCGAGAGGAACTCCAGTGTCGTCAGGTGGAAGGGGATGCGATGGGTGGCATAGGCGTCGAGGAGAATCACGTCGTACGTCTTCGGCGACCGCTTGAGGTACATGCGGCCGTCCATGACGATGACCCGCGTGCCGGCGCTGCCCCGGAAGCTGAACCAGTCCTGGCAGACCTGGACCACGTCGGGGTCGATCTCCGCGATGTCCTGCCGCGTGTCGGGGAATTGTTTCTGGATGAACTTCGGGATCGACGCCCCGCCGAGGCCCACGAGGAGGATGTCGCGTCCGGCCAGGGCCGAATCGCCGGATGCTGCGGAGTTCGTTGCGGCGGTCTGTGTCGGCGCGGCTGCGGCGGCGGCCGGCATCGGGACCGCCAGCGCCAGCGGCGCGATCATCGATCGCGAGTATTCCAGGTCCAGACGCTCGGGGTCGTCGAGGAGCATGCTCGATTGTATGCCGCGCGCTTTCGAGAAATGCATGCACCGCCGGCCTTCGAGCGGATAATCGACGACGCGGATGCGATAATACTTCGATTCGCTGTCGTAACGGGTAACTTCCGACGACGTCGCCCGGGCGAGGCCGAGCGACGCTGCCGCCAGGACGAGAATCGAAACGCCCGCCGTCGCCAACCACGAGGTTCGCAGCACTTCTTTTCCTTTCGCTTTTCGTCGCCGACAGACTAACGTCCCCCACGGGGCTTGACCACTGCATTCTTGCCGCCAGGGCGTATTCGGAAAATCCCCGCAGGTTTGTACGCGAATTCGGCTCGCTGTAGCGGGGAATAAAGGGTCAAGCAGGTTCAGTCCGAACGCCGATAGTAAGAACGCACCCGCCGCACATTCCCCTGCCTGGAGGCTAGTCCATCCGTGGCCAACGATGAACTTGTCGAGAGCCTGCACGAATCGATCCAGGAAGAGCAGGCCGGTGCGGGCCGCCGCAACGGGGCCGATCGCCGCAGCGGCAAACCGACGAATTACGCGGGTCCCGAGCATCGCAGCAACGACCGCCGGGTGCTCTCGGACCGGCGGACCGGCGCCGAACGCCGCATCACCAACGACCGCCGGCATGCCCTCCGTCGCGACGAGGACCAGGCGACTTTTCAGAAGCGCGTCGAGCAAGGCGAACTGACGGTCGAGGAGATCGAGTTCGTCCGGGCCGTCGACCGCTACAAGCGCAAGTTCAACCGGCCGTTCCCCACCTGGAGCGAAATTCTGGCAATCGTCAAGGAACTTGGGTACACTAAGGACAGTTTAAGCTAAGAAGGGCGCGGGGCGGGAGGTCCGCCCGGCGGCCCTTCGCCTGGGACCCCGGTTCCGAGACGAAAGGCTTATGGAAAAGATTGCCATCCTCACCTCCACCCAGCCTCTGCGCAAGACCGCTGCGCGGATGGGTGTGACGAAGCAACGCCTCAACATGGATGCCTGCCTGGAGCTTGCCGAGCGATTCGACGTGGTCATCATCGGCAGCCTGTCGGCCGACGAGGTCTTCAAGTACGTCGAAGCGCACCTGCACCCCGAGGTCCGCTCCAAGTTCCGGCTCTATCCGCGCTCGTTCTTCCACGCGTTCCACACCGACGAGGTCCTCAGCACCACCGACGATCCGCGCGACGCCGGGTGGCAGCAGATCCTCTCGGAGAACGGCATCAAGTTCGAGGTGCTCCGCAGCCGCATCGGCGCCGATCAGCGCCACCGCCAGGAAAAGTTCTCCTGGGCCCACCTGAGCGACTTCATCACCGACCCGCGCGTCGAGCTCGTCAGCGGCGGCGAGGGGCAGCTCCTCTTCGACCGTCCCGTCGCCTCGACGCGCTGAGCGCTGTGCCGAGCCTGCCGCGGAAGCGTGTCTGTGAGGTCTGCCCGAAGCGCTGTCACCCTGAGCGCAGCGAAGGGTCTCGCTGTTCGATGGCCGACCGCCCCGGCCACGGCGAGATTCTTCGCTGCGCTCAGAATGACAGCACGATGTACGCACGCGTTTGCGGGCAATAATCCCCCCGCGCCGACGTTCTGGACACAGACGCGCACAGAAACCTCTCGGAAGGATACCGATCATGAAACGCTTCGTACTTGCGGCCG
>JAPLML010000726.1 GCA_026387055.1 Planctomycetota bacterium
CGTCAGGCTTGCGATGGCGAAGGTGAGGCAAATAAACAGCGAAATGGCCGAGATTTCTGTGCCAAGGCGACTCGCGGAGCAGCCTTGGACCTCCAGGATTCGCCTCTTCCGGATGCCGATCATTCGCGTCTCTCGCAAACCAATTGCACCGATTGCTGCGAATTCTAGCGAGGCCCTTTATTGTATACAGCGGCGTTGCGCCTGTCAAGGGGCGTCGCTCAGACGATATGCGTTTTGACACGGGAGGTGGGCACTATGGTCGATGACAAGGAGTTCCTGAGACGGCTCCGCGTTGCTGTGGCTTCGATCGGCAAGCAAAAGGAGGCCGCCGCCGCAATCGGCATAACGGACGCACGCCTCAGCAACTACCTGAGGGGGGTCAACAGACCGGGCCCCGAGATTCTCGGCAAACTGGCAGCCGCGGCCAGAGTCCGGCAGGCTTGGCTCGTCGACGGCGCGGGGCCGATGACGGCCGAGGCCGATATCTTCGGGCCGACCGCCACGGCCAGACAGCCGAGCGCCGACGAAGGGCCGCCGCTTCGCCCCACACAGAACCCGGCGCCCACGCCGGCCCCGACCGCCACCGCTTCCGCTCCGGCGATGCCGGGGGCGCAGCAGATGCTCCAGGCCATGCAGTTCATCCTGACCGGGTGGCTTCAGTCGGCGCCGGCGGCGACGGCCGCCGCCCCCCGGCAGCAAGCCGAAGCCCCGCCGCCCGACGCAGGCCCGTCCTCCTGGAAGGCCGGCAAGATCATCTCGCGCAATGACTACGAGGCCCTTCCCGTGGCGAAGCGCAGGTACTTCGTGCCCATCCTCGTCCGCTCCACGGGGGGCCTCGCGGCCGTCAGCTCCCGCCGAGGTCTTGCTCGAGAGGCCGCCGAGGAGTACATCCTGGCGCCCGGCGCGCCCGAGGGCACCTTTGCGGCGCGCATCACGGGCCACTCGATGTTGCCGGACTTCCCGGACGGATCCGTTGTCCTGGTGGGGGAGCCGGTCGAGCCCCTGCCCGACCTCTCGCTGCCCGCGCTGGTGGTTTATGAAGACACGATGGGAACGCTCCGGCACACCGTCAAGGTGGTCACGGCGGAAGGGGACAACGTCTGCCTCAGGCCGCTCAATCCGGTGTTCGAGGGCGATGATCGCATTCCGCGCAGCCGCGTGCGGGGGGTCTTCGGGATCGTGTGCCGCCGGTCGTAGCCGCGTATATGTTGAGCGAGTGTGCCATTGTCCCGATAGCAGGTGTGGCACGGCCGGCTTGTCCGGCCGTGGCAGAGCGCCGGTCACATTCCCCACGGCCGGACAAGCCGGCCGTGCCACACCTGCCGGGGTACGCTAAACACGTACGTAGCCGCGGACCCGGCGCCGGTCACTTCTTTCCCGCGTCGCCCAGCGGGCATCCGTCGGCGCGCCAGAGGACGCGCTGGCCGTGCTTCGGGATGAGCGTCCGCACCTTGGGGAACTTCGCCGCCATGTAGTCCACGAATTTCTGCGGGTCCTCGCTGTTATTCTTGAACATGTCCCAATGCGACGGCACCGCCAGCCGCACGCCCGCCGCCCCCGCGAGGTCCACCGCCTCCTGGTACGTCATGTTCCCGATGCAGTTGCCGCGGAAGCGCACGGCGTCGCGGCCGTTGATGGGAAGCAGCGCCAGGTCGATCGGGGCCGCGCGCTTGAGGCGCGTCTCAAGCCCTTCGTACTTGCACGTGTCGCCCGCGTGGTAGATCCGCAGGCCGTCGGCCTCGATGAGGTAGCCGAGGTAGGGATACCGGCCGCTCGCGGCGTCCTGGTCCAGCTGTTCGTGGGCGGCGGCCACGCCGGTGAGGCGGACGCCGGCGATCTCGACGGTCTTTGAGTCGTCGAGGCCGACGAACCGGTCCTCGGGCATCCTGAGGGCCGCGGCCATCTTCTTCCGCAGGAGCTCCGGCACGACGAACTTCGCCTTCGGCGACGCCTGGGCCAGGGCGGGCCACACGGGCCGGTCGATGTGGTCGCCGTGATCGTGGCTGCCGGTGATGACCGCGGCGTTCGTGACCTCGCCGGGCGCGAGCAGCGGCGGAGTGGTCCGGGCCTTGGACGGCGACAGGTACGGGTCGAGGTACAGCACCGCGCCGGCGACCTTCAGGATGTAGCTCAACTGGCCCATCCACCAGAAGGCGCACTCGCCCGCGGAGAGCGTGGTGGCGTCGACGTCCTTGATGAGGTCCCGGCCGGTGAGCATGTCGGCATCTCCTGCATCGCATGGCCCGGCGGCGATTAGTACTACAACGCCACTTCGCGCGGCGGGTCTCCCAAGCTCGTGCGCAGCGGGTCTCCCGACCCGCCGCGCGCAGACGCGGCTTCGCGCGGGGTAACGCACGCACGCGGCGGCTCAGGAGAGCCGCCGCGCACGGCCCGGCAGCGGGCGAGGAGACCCACCGCGCACGAGGTTAGGTGGGCTTGTAGTATTACTCGCCGGCGCTGATCAGGTCGAGGCGCTTCGAGTACTCCTCGAGCGAGAGGCCGCTGTCCTCGACCGTCAACCACCCGTTATATCCGACGTCGTCGAGGGCCTTCCGGACCACGGGCCAGTTGATGCTCCCGTCGCGGATCCTGGCCCAGTCGCCCCCGTGGCCGTCGGGCTTCAGCTTGTAGTCCTTGACGTGGCACTTGGCCAGCAGCGGCCCCAGGGCCCGCACCCACTCCTCCGTCGGGGCGTACTTCACGTGGTTCCCGAGGTCCAGGTACGCCTTCACCCACCGGTTCTCGAAGGAGGCGACGAACGCCTTGAAGTACTCGGGCTTGACCCAGAGGTTGTTCCACACGTTTTCGAGGGCGATGACGACCCGGGTCTCCTCGGCCACGGGGATGAGCTTCTTGACGGCGGCGATGGAGCCGTCGACGGCCTGGTTATGGGCGTCGAGGTAGGCCTTGTACTTGGCGTTGTCGCCCGCCACGACCTTCGTGAGGTGGCCCGTCGTCTCGTCGAATTCGAGCTGGAACTCCCAGGCCTCGGGCATGGCCATGCCGCTGATCCGGCAGGGGACCAGCAGGAGGGCGTCGGCGCCGTAGGCCTTGCACGCGCGGATGGCCTTCTCGACGTCGGCGATGTTGCCCGCCACGGTGCCGGCGTCTTTCGAGTTGAAGTTCGCCCAGCCGTAGAGGAGCGAGTGGATGCGCAGGCCGAGTTTCTCGGCGGCGGCGCGGCTGGCGGCAGCCTCCTCGGGCGAGAGTTTCCAGTTGCTCGCCTCGCAGCCGTCGAATCCGGCGTCCTTGAGGGGCTTGAGGTTGGCCTCGTCCGGGCGGCCGACGATCATCGCCTTCTTGAGCTGGGTCTTGAACTTCGGCGTCTCCGCCGCCAGATGCGGCGCCGCCGCCAAGCCCAGCCCGGCCGCCGCCGACGCGGCCAGGAACGTGCGTCGGTTCACTCGCTCTTTCACGGAAATGCCCTCCATGGGTTGGGTGCCACGGCCACAGCCTGCCCGCCTTGGCGGGCGCCGCTGCGTGACCGTGCCGCTCTCGCGCCAAGCATCTTGCCACGCGGCGGGGGCGAGGTCAAGCAAGTAACGGGACGCAGGCCAGGCACCAGGCACTTTCCTCTCCCGTCAAGGGAGAGGGACGACAGGCGCCGTCACCAGAGCCGCTCAATCTGCCGCGCGAGGTCCTCGCAGGCGGGAAGGTACTCCGCCCCGCATGCCCCACGCCTCAGAAACACGCTCACGGCTGCTTTCCGGCGTCGGGCGTGGCCGCCAGCAGCCCGTCGATGATCTCCTTCGAGACCGCCAGCACCGTGCCGTGTCGGCACCCCGGCGGGAAGGACACCTCCTTCGAGACGTCGACCCACGCCTTGAGGTCCTTGGATTTCACGGCCCCGTAGTACGGCGGGTTGGCGTAGTGGTCGAAGTAGACGAAGTACTCCTGGCCGACGCGGATGGCCGACGGGCCCTCGACCCACGAGATCGTGAACGGTTCGGAGACGTTGGCCCACGGCCCTTCGGGCGACGCGGCGGAGGCCAGGCGCAGGTTCTTCTTCACGGGCTTGGCGGTCTCATCCTTGACGATGAGGAAAAACCTGCCCTCGGCCTTGAGGATCGTCGCATCGATAACATTGAATCCACCGTCGAAGAAGAGCCTGGTCTCGCTGAAGCTCTGGAAGTCCTTGGTGGTGCAGCAGTAGATGCGGTGGTTCCAGCCGTTGTCGCCCGTCTTGTCGGTGTCGGGGAAGCGGGCGGGGATGGTGGTGGACCAGAAGATGAGGAACCGGCCCTTGGCCTCGTCGTAGAAAAGCTCCGGGGCCCAGGCGTTGCGGGCGATGAGCTCGTCGGACATCACCGGGATGGCCCGCTGGGCGGACCAGTGCACCAGGTCGCGGGAGCTTGAGTAGCCGATGATGCGGTCGCGCCAGCCGGTGGTCCAGACCATGTGAACCGTGCCGTCGGGGCCGCGCGCGAGACACGGGTCGCGCATCAAGCGGTCCCCGCCGACGGTGGGTCGCAGGAACGACTTGTCGCCGCCGAGGGCCGTCCACTGGTACCCGTCGCGGCTCCAGGCCCGGTGCAGGCCGTCCTCGCCGTTGCCGCGGAAGGAGGTGAAGAGGTAGTAGGGCGGCGGCCCGGGCTCGGCGGCGCCGAGAAGAAGGCCCGCGGTCGTCAGGATCGCCAGCGCAACCCGGAGGGAAGCCGGGGCGCTCACCCGGCCTGCGGGGCGCCTCATTTCGCCTCCTTGATCTCCTTGAGGCGGATGTTCTTGAACTGGACCTCCATCGGCCCGCCGCCGTGGATCTGCGGCGCGATGATGCCGTCGCGAGGGATGTTCTTATCTTCCTCCGTATATTCGGCGGTCTTGACGCCGTTGAGGGTCAACGCGATCTTGTTGCCGACGGCCTGGACCTCGTAGTCGTTCCAGTCGCCGGGCTTGAGGGCCTTCTTGAGGACCTCGTCGCTGGGACCGGCCAGGACCTTGTTCCGCCGCGCCTCGTCGTAGAGCTTGCCCCACCACCCCGGCGCCGCGTCGGCCTGGTAGCCGGCCACCTCGTGCGAGTTCGGCACCCGCTTCGAGCGGAACTGGACGCCGCTGTTCCCCTTGTTCTCCACCAGCTTCACCTGGAACCGCAGGATGAAGTCGCCGTAGGTCTTCGTGGTGGCGAGGAAATCGTTGTACGGGATGCCGGCCGAGCGGCCGATAAGCACGCCGCCCTCGACGACCCAGAGCTTCGCATCCCCTTCCCAGCCGGTGAGGTCCTTACCGTTGAAGAGCGGGACGAACCCCTCCTCCTTCTCCTCCGCCGCCCACACCGCCGCCCCCGCGAGCAGGGCCAAGCCAATGATGCCGAGACCAAGGTATCTCATGCGCCGCCTCCTGATTGGATTGACCTGTAGACACAGTTTCGCGCGCGTCGCGCCGGGATGGTCGCCGCGGCGACCGTTGCCCCGGCCTGCACCATACTGCCGCGCGGCCGCGGCGGCGTCAATGAAATAGGGACGCGCCGTGCCCCGCTGCATTGTTTAGCCGCGGCCGGTACGGCCGCGATCATTGTTCGTCGCCGTACCGGCGACGGCTAAACGATGGCGGCGGCTATACGATGGCGACGGCTAAACGCTTGTGCCAGGGCGAACGCATCTAAATTCTGAGCACTCGCAGAAGGTACGCTTCGTCCCAGCCGGCCTTGAGGCGTTTGCATTTGATGCCGACCTTTGTG
>JAPLML010000642.1 GCA_026387055.1 Planctomycetota bacterium
GTTTCATGTTGTGTCCTCCTTGGTATGTTCCGAACATAGGGTAGCGTTTTGAGCGGCGAAAGGCAACGGTTGGCACCATTTAGTCGCCCAGCTTGCTGGGCGCGTGTTCTTGGAGGTTGACGATGAAAGCCAAGGCGATTGTGCTTATCGGCGCCGTGCTTCACCTGGCCACCCTTGCCCCCGCCCAGGAACCGCCCCACCGCAAGCTCACGGCGGTGCCGTTCACCGACGTGAAGATCGCCGACGAGTTCTGGGCCCCGCGGATCGAGACCAACCGTACGAAGACGATCCCGCACGACTTCAAGAAGTGCGAGGAGACGGGGCGCCTCTCGAACTTCGCCAAGGCCGGCGGCCTGGAGCAGGGCGACTTCCGCGGCATCTACTTCGACGATTCCGACGTCTACAAGGTGATCGAGGGCGCCGCCTACTCCCTCGCCAGCCGCCCCGACCCCGAGCTGGATAAGTACCTCGACGGGGTGATCGCCAAGATCGCCGCCGCCCAGCAGAAGGACGGCTACCTCTACTCCTTCTACACGGTCAAGAAGCAGCTCGACAAGCGGTGGACGAACACCAAGGACATGCACGAGATGTACTGCGCGGGGCACCTCATGGAGGCGGCCGCGGCCCACTTCCGCGCCACCGGCAAGCGCAACCTCCTCGACGTGGCCGTCCGCCTGGCCGACCACATCGATTCGGTCTTCGGCCCCGGGAAACGCGGCGAGGTCAGCGGCCATGAGGAAATCGAACTCGCGCTCGTCAAGCTCTACGAGGTGACCGGCCAGGAGCGGTACCTGAAGCTCTCGAAGTTCCTTCTCGACGAGCGCGGCAACGCCGCGGGCCACAAGCTTTACGGGCCGTACCACCAGGACCACATACCCGTTATCGAGCAGGCCGAGCCGGTGGGCCACGCCGTCCGGGCGATGTACCTCTACTGCGGCATGGCCGACGTGGCGGCGTACCTGGCGCCGAAGGGCTACGTGGAGGCACTGGACAAGCTCTGGCTGAGCCTGGTCGCGCGCCGGATGTACGTGACCGGCGGCGTGGGCGCCCGCCACGAGGGCGAGGCCTTCGGCAACGATTACGAGCTGCCGAACGACTCGGCCTACGGCGAGACGTGCGCGGCCATCGGCAACGGGCTCTGGAACTACCGGATGATCCTCCTCCACGCCGACGCCCGGTACGCCGACGTCCTGGAGCGGGTGATCTACAACGGGTTCCTCTCGGGCGTGTCGCTCGACGGAGAGAAGTTCTTCTATGTCAATCCGTTGGCTTCGAAGGGCGCCCACCACCGCCAGGCCTGGTTCGGCTGCGCGTGCTGCCCCGTCAACGTGGTGCGGTTCCTGCCGTCGCTCCCCGGCTACGTGTACGCCCACGACGCCGACGGCATCTACGTGAACCTCTACGCGGCGGGGACGGCCAGGGTGGCGCGGAAGGGCGGGGCGGTGGGCCTCACGCAGGAGACGCGCTACCCGTGGGACGGCAAGGTGACGATCAAAGTCGATCCCGAGAAGCCGGGCGCGTTCGCCCTCAACCTGCGGATCCCTGGCTGGACGCGGGGCTCCGAGAAGCCCGGCGATGACCTCTACCGCTTCGCGCCCGTGAGCGATGAGCGGCCGGTTGTCCTGAAGGTCAACGGCCAGGCCGTGGCCAGGCTGGACCTGGTGAAAGGCTATGCCCGCCTGCATCGCGAGTGGAAGAAGGGCGACGCGGTCGAGCTGGACCTGCCGATGCCCGTGCGCCGCGTCTACGCGCATCCGCAGGTGGCCGCCGACGCCGGCCGCGTGGCGCTCGAGCGCGGCCCCGTCGTGTACTGTCTCGAAGGCGTCGACAACGGCAAGACGCTCGCGAGCCTGTACGTTCCGCCCGACGCGGGCCTGTCAACCGAGCACCGCCCGGACCTCCTCGGCGGCGTCACGGTCGTCAAGGGCAAGGCGATGCTTCGGACCATCGACCCGGCGGAAGCCCGGACCGCGGACTTCACGGCGGTTCCGTACTACGCGTGGGACCATCGGGCGCCGGGGCCGATGATGGTGTGGATCCCCGAGAAGCCGGATGCGGCCAAGCCGCTGCCGAAGCCGACCATCGCCTCGGCCGGCAAGGTCTCGGCCTCGCACCTCTGGCGGGCCGACCCCCTGGATGCCGTCAACGACCAGATTGAGCCGAAGAGCTCCGGCGACCTCGGCATTCCGCGCTTCACGTGGTTCGACCACCGCGGCACAACGGAGTGGGTGCAGTATGACTTCGAGGCGCCGCGGAAGGTGGCGAGCGTCGAGGTCTATTGGTTCGACGACACCGGCGGGGGCGAGTGCCGCGTGCCGAAGTCCTGGCGGCTCCTCCATAAGGCGGGCGACAAGTGGCAGCCGGTGACGGACGCGTCGGCCTGCAGCGTGGAGCGCGACAAGTTCAACCGCGTGACCTTCAAGGCCGTCGAGACCCGCGGCCTGCGGATCGAGGCGGTCTTCCAGCCGAGCTTCTCTTCCGGCATCCTGGAGTGGCGCGTGGGCGAATAACGTGGGCTGCGGCATGTAGTGCTACAACGCCACTTCGCGGGGCGGGTCTCCCGACCCGCCGCGTGAGTGCATCGCGGCGCAGGGCACGCACATTGCGCCGGGTGGCACGGCCACGCGCCGTTGCGTGGCCGTGCTTTCCGCTCGGCCGAGATGCACGGCCACGCAACGGCGCGTGGCCGTGCCACCCTCGCAACGCGCGGCGGGTCAGGAGACCCACCTTGGTGGGCGCGCCTTGGCCGGCGGCTAGAACCCCACCACCCGCACGAACTTCCGGCTGATCTTCGCCGACTCGATGGCCGGGATCGGCGGGTCGTCGCGCTCCACCACCAGCCATCCCTTGTAGCGGATCTCGCGCAGGGCGTCGCGGACGGCCTTGAAGTCGAGGCCCGCGTCGCCCCGGCCGAGCTCGGTGAAGTTCCGCGTCTTCGTATCGAAATCTTTCAGGTGCATGTGCAGGATTCTCGCCGGGTAGCGGCGGATGAGCGTCACCGGGTCGCTCCGCACGGCCGCCAGGTGCCCGGTGTCGGGGCAAAGGGCGACCCGCGGGTTGTGGCGGAAGAGGCGGTCGACCTCCTCCGCGGTCTCGACGATGCAGCCGCGATGGGGATGGTACGCGATCGTCTGGCCGTACTGCTTGGCGTAGTCGGCGGCCGCGTTGAGGTTCCCGGCGAAGACCTGGTAATCGTCGTCGAAGGTCGTGCGCCGGCCGCCCTCGCCCAGGAAGCCCCCGCAGCACATCAGGACCTTGACGCCCATCTGGGCGGCGTAGTCGATGTGGCGGCGGTACTCCTCGGTGTTCGGAGGCCAGGGGTTGGCGGTGACGCCGATGGCCCACGCCGCCAACTCAAGCTCGCTCACGGCCAGGAGGTCCTTGAGGCGGCGGGGCGGACCGAGCGTCTCGGCCCCGCCGCCGAGTTCCACGCCCTCATAGCCGGCCTCGTGGACCTCCTGGAGGAGCGTCTCGATGTTGAACGGGATCTTGTTCTTCTGCCACCAGCCTTCCCAGGTCATCGCCTGGTGCGCCACGCGCATCATCGTCACTCCTTTCGAGGGGTAGGGGCACGCATGCCGTGGTACGTGTTCAGCGTATCATTCCGGATGGCCGGGTGGCACGGCCACGCGCCGTTGCGTGGCCGTGCATGGTCACGTGGGGGAGCAAGCACGGTCATGCAACGGCGCGTGACCGTGCCACCCAAGCTAAACACGTACATGCCGTGCCCCTGCTTCGGGTTTGCCGCTAAACGCGCGGCCTCTGAAGCCACCCCGACGAGAGGAATCCCCACGCCATGCCCAGCGCCAGGCCGACGGCGTGGGCCGTGTTCGCGACAGGCCCGATCAGTCCCGTCATGCACAGGACGAGCCACACGAGCATGATGGTGACCATCGGCCGCGCGGCGTACAGGCCCGCGCCCGGGTCGAACCTCCCGCGAATCCACACGTAGCCGAACAGGCCGTACACGACGCCCGACATCCCGCCGAACAACGGTCCGCTCGCCGCGTACTGGGCGAGGTTCGTCGCCAGGGCCGACACGAGGACAAGCAGCGTCAGCGCCAACGTGCTCTGGCGGCGCTCGATCATGCTCCCCAGGTCGCTCAGCCAGAACAGGTTGAACACCAGGTGCATCAGGCCGAAGTGGATGAACATGGGCGTAAAGAGCCGCCAGACCTCGCCGCGGCGGACGTCGGGCAGGCCGCCGTCCCACTCGGTGGCCGCGTCGGTGATCCTCAGGGAATTGATGAACAGCCCGTTGAGCACCTTGGGGTCGCTCCCCACGCCGGACCACACCGCCACGGCTATACAGATGGCGATCAGGGCCAGCGAGAGAGGGCCGGGCCGGAATCCCACCGATACTCCCAACCGGATGCGCCCGTCGATGTAACGCGTCCGCGTGTAGGCGACTGACTTCGCTTCCTCGGTCTGCTGCGTACGGGCTTCCGCGGGGGCGGCCAGGTAGAGGCGGTCGGCGGGATTCCCGCGAAAGCGGGCAAGCTCTTCGGTCGCCTTCTCGAGCTGGTCCTCGGAGTGGACCCAGACGGCCCAGCGGCCGTCCTTCTGGCGCTCCACCTGGTTGATGATGCCCTGGAGGTACAGGTAATCGCCGAACCGGCGGGCGTCGGACTCGCTCTCGAGATGGCCGATTACGCGCATGGCGGAGTGTCCGCGTCCGAGTTCTCCGTAGGAGCACGGCATGCCGTGCCGCTACTCCTGAATGCCTCGGCTGGGCCGAATGGCGCGAGGCTTACGGTGATGTACGAGTTGATGGCGGTGTCCTGCTCGCGGCAGGCGAAGCGCCACATCCGCCGCACCAAGTCCTGCTTGATCTTCTCGTAGGCCGGGTCGGCGGCCACGTTGCGCTTCTCGTGCGGGTCCTGGCGAAGGTCGTACAACTCGTCCTCGTCGAACCCGTTGAAGACGTACTTGTGTTCGCGGGTCATGACGGAGCGCTGCGTGTAGTAGAGCTCCACGCCGTTGCACTGGGTGTGGATGTCGTCGCGCCAGCCGGCGGGCGGCTCATCGCGAAGGAAGGGCACGAGGCTCGCGCCCGAGAACTCCCGCGGCGCCTTGATCCCCGCCGCCTCGAGGAACGTCGGCCCGAAGTCGGCGAGCGACACGAACTCGCCGACCTGTCGCCCGGCCTTTCGGACGCCCCCCGGCCACCGCACCACCGCCGGAACGTGGTACGCCCCGCGGAAGCACGGGATGCCCTTCGCAAACAGGCCGTGCTCCCCGCCGTAGTCGCCGTGGTCCGAAGTGAAGAGCACGAGCGTATTGTCGGCCTGGCCCGTGGCGTCGAGGGCGGCGAGGACCTTCCCGAAAAGCTCGTCCACGTACGAGCAGTACGCCCAGAAGTGGCGGATGCCCTCGCGGATTTCGCGCTCCGTGAGTTGCCCCCACGCCTGCCTCCGCATTCGCTGGTACACGCGCGGCTTGTCCTTGAAGTCATCGTCGAAATTCGCAGGCAGGGGCACGTCCTTAAGGTCGTAGAGGTCAAGGCACCGCTTCGGCGCCACATACGGGTCGTGCGGCGAGGCGATGCCCACGAACATCGCCCACGGCTCGCCCTTGGCGGCGAGGTCCGGCAGGGCCTTGACGGCCGCCGCCACGGTCCGCTCGTCGTACGCCTGGCCGGCGTCGGCAGCGGTGCCGTACAGGCGATAGGCGCCGTAGCCGGGGCGAAGGATCTCGCCCTCGCCGCGGGCCGCCGGTTCGGGGCGCTGGGCCATCTCGCGGTACTTGTCCCACCCGATCTGGTGCTCGGCGGGCTTCGCGCCGCTGACGAAAAGCTCGGTCCAGCCGCGGTCGCGCGGCGACTCCTTCACGCTCACGTGCCACTTGCCCGACCACGCCAGCCGGTAGCCGGCCTCGGCCAGGTCCTGGCTCCAGAGCCGCACGCCGTCCGCCAGGCCGCGTGTCAGGGCCTGGTTGTTGCACACGTTGTTCCACACGCCGGCCCGCGTGGGGTAGAGGCCGCTGTGGAACGTGGCCCGCGCGGGCGAGCAATGGGGCGACGGGCAGAAGGTCTGGGTGAACGTGACGCCCTCGCGGGCCAGGCGCCTCACGTGCGGCGCGACGACCGGGTGGTCCGGCAGCACCGTGTCGCCGCGCTGGTGGTCGGCCATGAAGATGAGGATGTTGGGTCTGGCCAAGCGCGAACTCCTTTCTTCGGCGGCGATCTCTCCACCCGAGCCCGCTGCGGAAGCAGCGGGAGACGTCGAAGGGGGAGATCTCCCGCCGCTCCCGGGGCGGGCTCCGACCAGTCCTGCCGCCGCCCCTTTCAGGAAGTCCCGTCGCGTCAGCGTCATCGCGTGCCTTGTGATCGGGGTCTTGTAGGGGCACGGCCTGCCGTGGTACGTGTTTAGCGTGACACGAGATTGCCGGGTGGCACGGCCACAGCCTGCCCGCCGCGGCGGGCGCTGTTGCGTGGCCGTGCACGGTCACATGGGGGGAGCAAGCACGGTCACGCAACGGCGCGTGACCGTGCCACCCACGCCAATCACGTACATGCCGTGCCCCTACCGCCTACGCCAAGGGTATCGTATCGGGGGACCGCGGGCAAGGATTCTGCTCAACGTGGCCGCCTTGGGCTGCCTGCCGGACGCGGCAGTTTTCGCGAGGGTCGCTCATTCTGCGCTGATTTCCGGTAATCCCTCAGAAGTTTAGGGTGGCATGGCCACGCGCTGTTGCGTGGCCATGCGCCCCGAAGTTCGCAGGGACATGGCCACAGCCTGCCCGCCGTGGCGGGCAAAGGCGCGTGGCCATGCCACCCCAGACTGAAGCCTTACGATTTTCGGATTTTCGGCCTTGCATTGGCCACGAAAGCCGGTATACTTATGGGTCTTTACCCGTCCTGTAGCAGATAAGTAACCCTTATCACCCCCTTGGGAAATGCCAGTGACGGTGTAGGTGCGAGGAGGCGCTCGCCGATTCGGGAACGGCGAGCGTTTGCGTTTTTTGGCCCCCGGGAGCATGATGGGCGGGGATTTCGTGCACGCCGCGCGGCGGGCAGTCTTGCCCCCCGCGCTTCATCCGTGGCAGTGGCGAGGTGCGGCAATGCAGCGGCTGGACAGGATTCGGAACATCGGCGTTTCGGCGCACATTGACTCGGGCAAGACCACCCTGAGCGAGAGGATTCTCTTTTACGCGGGCCGCATCCACCGCATGCAGGAGGTCCACGACGGCGAGGGCGGGGCCACCATGGACTACATGGAGCTCGAGCGCGAACGCGGCATCACCATCACCTCGGCCTCCACGCAGGTCGAGTGGGGCGACCACGTCATCAACCTCATCGACACGCCCGGCCACGTGGACTTCACCGTCGAGGTCGAGCGCAGCCTGCGCGTCCTCGACGGGGCGATCATGGTCCTGTGCGCCGTCGGCGGCGTCCAGAGCCAGTCGGTCACGGTCGACCGCCAGATGAAGCGCTACCGCGTGCCGCGCATCGCCTTCATCAACAAGATGGACCGCACGGGCGCCGACCCGGAGCGCGTGTGCCGCGACATGGCCGAGAAGCTCGGCCTGAACGTGGTGCCGCTCCAGATTCCGATGGGCGCGGGCGAGGGCTTCCGCGGCGTCATCGACCTGGTGACGATGCAGGCCATCACCTTTGAGGGCAAGTGGGGCGAGGACGTCGTGCGCGCCGCCGTTCCGGCCGAGTATGCCGAGGCGGCGGCCCGCGCGCGCCGCCACATGCTCGACGCCCTCAGCATGTTCAACGACACGCTGATGGCGGCCCTCCTGGAGGACCGGCCGGTCGATGAGGCCC
>JAPLML010000177.1 GCA_026387055.1 Planctomycetota bacterium
CGGTCTTCTCATAGGCGGTTATGTTGACCTGGACCATGCCCTTGCCGGAGATGAAGATGCCGTACTGCTCGAACTCCTTGAAGTTGGTCTCCAGCGTCATGACGCCCCAGAACTGCGGGAGGCTGCTCACGGTGCCGCTCATGTCGAGGACGAACCGGCCGGACGTCGCGCCGACGGTGCCCAGCTTGATCAGGGTGAGTTGCCCGTTGAACTCCAGCGTGAAGACCTTGCGGGCCGCGTCGATCTCCATCGTCACCTGGGCCCGCACGGTGAAGAGCGGCTCGTCTAGGAAGTCGGCGGCCCGCAGCTCCACGCCGCCGGAGATCTCAATGAAGAAGACCGCGGCCTGGGTGATGATCTTGACGGCACCGGTCGAGGCGGTGCCGGCATTGCCGGCCGAATCGGTCCAACTGCCGGCGATGAAGCTGACCGTCAGGACGCCGGTGTTCAACTGGCCCGCGAAGCTGTAGCGGAACGTAACCGAGCCGTCGGCTGCCGTGATGATCGTGGGGGCGCCGTTCACGAGGACGTTCTGCCCGTCGGCGCCGGAGAGGGTGAACTCCTGGCCGGAATCCAGGATCGAGCCCACGTTGAGACTGGCCGACCCGGTCGGCTTGAAGCTCACGTCGAGGTAGTGCCGGCTGTTTATCGCCTCGCGGTCGACGACGTCGCCCGACAACGGACCCGCCAGGGCCGACGTCGGCACCTCGAGGCGGAAGGTCTCCGTCTCGGCCAGGTTCACCACACCGCTGTCGTCGGCAAAACTGCCCGCGGCATACTCGACCTTGTACTCTCCCAACGTCAGAGGGGCGGCGATCGAGTAGCGGTAGCGATCGGTCCCGGCCACGCGCTGGGGCGTGGCGCCCAGCGGGACCGGGTTGCCCTGGGCATCGCGCAGGACCAGCTCATCGCCGTCGATCGTGCTGTAGTCCAGCATGCGCCCGCTGGTCGGGCGGAAGGCGACCTCGAGCCAGCCCCGGGCGTTCAGCGTGTCGACCCCGAGAGCGCCGCTCGGGCCAGGGTTGGTCAGGTCGGCCGTGGCGCCCTCGACCCTGAACGTCTGGGCAAAGGTCCGGTTGGTGTTGCCGGCCGAGTCCGTCCAGCGGCTCTCGGTGAAGGCCACCGAGACCTCGCCGACGGTGAACTGCCCGGTGAAACTGTACCGGAACGTGCTCGCGCCGACCTTCTCGGGCTTGCCATTGACTACCACGCCGACGGCTGCCGTCCCGGCCAGGGTGAACTCGGCGCTCGAGTCGAGCACCGAGTTGTCGTCCAGCGTGGCCCCCGCAGCCGGCAGGAAGTTGACGTCCAGGTAGCCGCGGCTGTTCAGCACGTTGAGGTCGATGCCGCCCCTCGCGCCCGGATCCAAGAGGACGGCCGTGGCGCCTTCGACGGTGAAGCCGAGGACGAGCTCGTCGCTCGCCGCGCCCGTGACAACCGTGCCGCTCTCCAGCGTGACGTCCTCGTTCTTGAACGCGCCGGCGGCGAAGGCAAGTTGCACCTCGCCCATCGGGAAGGCGAAGTTGCTCTCGGTGATCTCATACCGGAAGCGGTTGGTGCCGGTGCGGCGGATGGCATCGATCAGCGTCTCGCCGGTGTTGGGAACCAGCGCCATGGTTGTGACCATGCCGTCGGCACCGGTC
The DNA here is from genome assembly GCA_026387055.1 of Planctomycetota bacterium. Taxonomy (GTDB): domain Bacteria; phylum Planctomycetota; class Phycisphaerae; order FEN-1346; family FEN-1346; genus JAPLML01. The sequence continues at coordinate 1,644 of JAPLML010000177.1, forward strand.
GCCGTCGTGACGGGAACCGGCACGCCGCTGACCTGCTTGGTCACTCCGGCGATCCTGAGGGTGAATTCGGGGTCCGCATCGAGGATCGACGCGTAGTCCAACTTGGCGCCCGACGGGGCCATGTAGGCCACGTCGAGGTAGGCGTTGCCGTTGAACTTGCGGCCGGCGTTGTTGATGCGATTCACATCCAGCGCCGCGCCCGCGGGGTCGACCAGCGCGGCCGTGGGCTTCAGGGCCGTGGTCCCCGCCGCCGGCGCGTTGGCCACCTGGAACGTCACTTCCTCGCCGGCGGCGTTGCGGAAGCCCATCTTGATCTTGCCGTCGATGGTCAGGAGGCGGACCTGGTCGGGGATGTCGGCCAGGAACAGGACGACCACGTCGCCGGTGGCCACGCGCGAGAGGTCGGCATACAGCCGGCCGCTGATGCTGAGGTTGTCGGCGGCGAAGTTGAGTTTGCCGACAATCAGGATCTTGCCGTCGGTGGAGATCTTCAGCACCACCTGGCCGTTGAAGACCTGCTCGGAGGCGTAGATCGTGAAGATCTTGGCGCTGCCGGTGATGGTCATCGGCGCGGTGAACGCCGCCAGGAAGCCGCCGAGGCCCGGGTTGGCCTTGACCGCCTTGTACTGGTTGACCACCTGCAACTTGACGCTGGCGAGCCACTGCTCCGGCGTCATGTCGCTCGGCAGGCCGAACGCGGGGCCGCGAAGGTCAAGCGGGTCCTCGATCGACGGCAGGGTCGTGAAGAAGTCGACGCCGGCCGCAAAGTCGTTCATCGACAGGCCGGTGTTGGGCTCCAGCATGATGCCCCCCGGCACCGAGCACCGCAGGAACACGCCCAGCGGGCCCAGTTCGCTCAGGGCCAGCCGGATCTCCAGCCCGCCCAGGCCGGGCATGCTGAAGGCGCCCTGGATGCCGATGTAAAAGATGCGGTCGGCCACCGGCGTGGTCCGGTCGAAGTCGCCGATGATGTTGGCGCCCGAGTCCACCTTGAGGATGCCGCCGATGAGGGCGCCTTTGATCTTGCCGCCGAACAAGTTGCCTTCGACGCTGACGCCGATGGCGGCGATGTCGACGATCGGGAACTTGCCTTCCAGGAGCAGCCTCGGCGAAATCTTCACGCCTTCGATCGAGCCCGAGAACTTCATGCCCGGCACCGCCGGCAGTTCGGTGACGCTCGCCGAGAGGGTCAGCAGGAAGTCCGACGCGTCGGCATTGAAGTCCGGCCACTCGATGCCGATGGCGTTGATCTTGACCGGCAGCCAGCTCGGCCACTTGAAGCTGTCGCCGGTGGCCGAGCCGATGCTCAGGAACACGCCGAAGCCGGGCTTGGTGATGAAGGTGCCGTCGCCCAGGAAGGCGAAGTTCCGGCCTTCGCCGCCCAACTCCAACGAGCCGATCTTGACCTTGGCCCCGATCGACTGGAAGGACACCAGTTCCTCGGCGGGCCCGGCGCCGGTGTTCAGTTTTAAGTCGCGGGCGGTCAGCGTGACGAACGTCGAGATCTTCACTTCGAGCGTGTCGACGTCGAACACGAACGCCTTGACGCGGCTGTTCTCGAACTGGAGCTCCATCCGCATCGCTTCGTCGTTCTGCGTGCCGTCGGGGTTGCGGTCATCGGCCGTCAGGCGGTCGGAGACCGTCGCGGAAACCGGCTTGCCCGGGAACAGCGCCGCCCCGCCGGTGGCAACGTAGATGTTGCCGCTGAAACTCACCGCCGCGCCGAAGGTGATCCCGAAGTTCTGCACGCCGATGCGGATGTCGTTCAACTCCAGGATGCTGCCCAGCCGGATCTTCTTGTCGGCGGCGGTCGGAGTGCCGGGGACCGCCTCGAGGTTGCCCGAGTTCCCGCCGTACCGCAGTTCGGCCGTGCCCAGTTGGAAGCCGTTCTTGCGGACCACGAGGCCGGGGATTTCATCGCCGGGGACGCTGCCCGGCGTCGGGTCGTACTGGCTGATCGAACCGCGGACGTTGAACTTCGGGAACGCCACGGCGGCCGACTCGATCCGCACCAGTTCCTGGGTCACCGGGCCGGCCGGATCGTACGCGATGCTGATGCCTTCGGCCTGGATCTGCACCACGTCGGGCACCATCACTTCCAGCGACGCCACGCGGAAGCTGAACTTGCCCGGCACGTTGATGCGGACCTTGCCGCTCAAGAGGCCGAAGACGTCCACGCCGATGTCAAAGGTGCCCATCACGCCGACGAGGTCGGCCGTGACGCCGCTGGAGGACTGGCCGCCGCCGAAGCCCAGGCTCGCGCGGTCGCAGCCGATGCCGATCGTCAGCATCAGCAGGCCGTCCTTGCTGAACGCGATGTCCTCGATGCCGACGTGCGG
>JAPLML010000420.1 GCA_026387055.1 Planctomycetota bacterium
GGTTCCTTGCGAAGGTGGCCCGCCAACGGGCCTAAGGGGCCTGATTGCAGGGCGCCATGTTTTTGCTGTTCATGTGCCACGGGTTGCTTGTCAACCCGTGATCATCATGGTCTTCTCTCCTTGCTGCTTAACACAATATGGAAGAAAGGCCACAGCAACCACGGGTTGGCAAGCAACCCGTGGCACATTCAATGAAACGGCGCAAAACGCGTACGGTCTCCTGACCCGCCCGCGCTCCTGTGGCTCAACGCCGCCCGATAACTCGCGTCACCCCCGCCGCGGCGATGGGTTCAATGGGGCGTAAGTGTCCCACGGGCGGCGAGGGCCAACTTCCCATGGACGTGAAATGCTACGGGATTCTTCTGCTCAGCGTGTCCATGGTCGTAGCCGTTCCGGGCGCCGCGTTGGCCGCCGACTGGCCCCAATGGGGCGGGCACGACGGCCGCAACTTCGCCTCCGACGAAAAAGGGATCCCCGACTCCTTCAGTCCCGCCGTCCCCAAGGATGAGAAGACGGGCACCGAGGCCGCGCCCGAAAAGAACATCAAGTGGAAGGTCAAGCTCGGCTCGCAGACGTACGGCAACCCGACCGTCTCGGGGGGCCGCCTCTTCATCGGCACCAACGACGCGAGCCTGAGCGACCCGCGCCTGAAGAAGACCGGCGGCGGCCTCGTGATGGGCCTCGAAGAGGCCACCGGCAAGCTGCTCTGGCAGCTCCCCATCCCGCGCATGCGGACCAAGGACTCGAACTTCAACTTCGACCAGCTCAACCTGGGCGTGTGTTCGTCGCCCACCGTCGACGGCGACCGCGTGTATCTGGTGACCAACCGCGGCGAGGTCCTGTGCCTCGACGTGCAGGGCCAGGCCAACGGCAACGACGGGCCGTTCCAGGACGAAGGCCAGTACATGGTCGGCCCCGGGGACCTGCCGACCAAGCCGGGCCGGTTCGACAAGAAGGACCTGCCGGCGCCTCCGCCGGCCGTGACCGTGGCGCCGACCGATGGCGACATCATCTGGCGCTATGACATGCTGGCCGAGGCGGACTCCTGGCCCCAGGACGCCGTCGACTGCTCCATCGTCGTCCTCGGCGACAACATTTATGTATGTACGTCGAACGGTGTGGACAAGTCGCACCACGTCCGGCCGTCGCCGAACTGCCCGGACCTGATCGTCCTCAATAAGAAGACCGGCGACCTGGTGGCCGTGAGCGACCCGCCCCTCGGCAACGCGATCTTCCACGGCGACTGGTCCTCGCCGGCCCTCGCCAAGGTGAACGGGAAGGACCTGGTCCTGTGGGGCGGCGGCGACGGCGTCTGCTACGCCTTCGACGCCGTGCCCGTTCCGGGAGAGAACGGCAAGAATCCGACGATCCGGTCCGCGTGGAAGTTCGACTGCAACCCGCCCCATAACAAGATGAAGGACGGCAAGCCCCTGGCGTACAACAAGAACCACGAGGGGCCGAGCGAGATCATCGGCACGCCCGTCTTCTACAAGAACCGCGTCTACACGACGGTAGGCCAGGACAGCCAGCACGGGAACGGCCCCGGGTGCCTCTCGTGCATCGACGCCGCGAAGACGGGCGACGTGACCGAGTCCGGCAAGATATGGCAATACCATAAGATCCAGCGGAGCTTCTCGACCGTCTCGATCGTCGACGGCATGGTCTTCGCCGCCGACTACGCGGGGATTGTGCACTGCGTGGATGCCGAGACCGGCAACGCCTACTGGACGCACGACCTGGGGGCCCACGTCTGGGGATCGACCTTCGCCGTCGACGGCAAGGTGCTCATCGGCGACGAGAAGGGAAAGGTGACCGTCTTCGCCGCCGCCAAGGAGAAGAAGGTGCTGAGCCAGGCGCAGTTTGACGTGCCCGTCTACGCGACGCCCATCGCCGCCAACGGCGGTCTCTCCGTGGCCAACCAGACGTATCTGTACGCCATCCAGGCGCCGAAGCCGTAGCGCACTTTGCGAGCCCGCCGCAGGAGCGGCGGGAGATTCGCCTATTGTCGTCTCCCGCCGCTT